>JAGBSA010000135.1 GCA_017632095.1 Bacteroidales bacterium
CCTGAACCGCTGATTATTTTTGTGCCATCGGGACTATATGCTACGGAATTGACACTATATTTATGTCCATTCAAGGTTTTAAGACATTTAAACTTACTTACATCTTGTGCAATCAAACTAAAAATCTTTATTTTATTCATTTTCAACATCCTTTTTAAAAGGAAAATAAATTGCACACAAAGGTATAAAACTTTCATAAACCGACAAAATAATCTCTCGCAAAGTTCGCAAAGTCGCAAAGTAAGTTATGCAATGTGTTTCCCTTTGTGAAACAATGTGTTTCTCTTACTGAAACAATGTGTTTCTCTTCGTGAAACAAACTGTTTCTCCTTATGAAACACATAGTATCAGTAAGCGAAAAATTTTTGATAATAAGTTCGGAGATTGTTTCCCTTACTTTGGCAGTCTGTAATCGGCGTTTGGCAAATTTCAAACTGCGTCAGCCGAAAGCCAACAGCCAATAGCCAACAGCCAAAGTAAAATTTACTATTCGTACATAAGGTTACAGCCTTTAATGACGCTGTTGTCGGCTCTGCCAAGCACCTCAAAACTTCCGTCAGTGTTGATTCTGCCCAAGTCTTCCGTTGCTATGAAACTGCAAGAGTCTATGTTTGCAAGGTCGATTATGTTGATAATGCCGCTCTTGCCTTGTTTGCATTCGCTGAAAGGGTCGTTGGTTTCTTTTATGCTTACTTTCAGCCAAGGCGGACATCGAAACGAACCGTCCGAAACAGCATACGCTTGAGAGAAAAGCTCGCACATTCCGTATTCGGAGGCGATTGAATCGGTGCCAAAGGCGTTGCAAAGTATGGAATGCAACTCTCGTTTCGAAATCTCTTTGCGTCTGCCTTTCATTCCGCCGGTTTCGAACACCGTGGTGTGCTTTAGGTTGAAGCGATGCTTTTCTGCCAAATCCAAAAGTGCGTATGAGACTCCGAAAAGTATGGTTGGGATTTGTTCGTTCTCGTTTTTGTGTAGCAGTGATGCCACTTTGTCTATGTCATAAGGATAAAAGCCCGAATCTTTTTGACGACTTGATTTCACAAGGTGGTCTATCATGTAAATCAAAGAAGAGTTCGCTTGCTCTTGATAGTTAGGCAGTATGGCTATAAAGCAGTATTGCTCCACGTTTCCGAAGAATCTCTCGAAGCAAAGGCTGAAACTGCGTTCGTAAGTGCTGTAATCTCTTATCCAATGCCTGCTGCGGATTGATGAGGCTGTGCCCGAACTCATAAAAAAGCCCTTTGGCTCTTCGGAAAAGGAGACTACCTTGTGCGTTCTGAAGAAAGAAATCGGCAGAAAGGGTATTTGTTCTATGTTTGTTGTGTTTTGAGGGTTTCGTCCCAGCAATTCACACCATTGTTTGTAGGTTTGGTTAGAGTGGTATTGGTGTGCGAATATCTCCAAACTTAGTTCTCGAAAATCATTTTCCGATTCGATTGCAAATATTCTTTCTTTGAGTTTGTTCATTCTTCTATTATTTGTTGTAATTTTGCAAACGTATGAAAATAATTCGAAATATCAATACTTTGAAAGCCTGAAAATGAGAAACCCCTTATCGTCTCGACGTTATGTAGTCATCGGAATATTTGTTGTAGTCGGCTTTATATATCTTTTGAGGCTCGCTTACTTGCAGATTTTTGACGATACATACGCAGAACTCGCCAATCGAAATGCTTTACGTTATGTTACGCAGTATCCTTCTCGGGGTTTGATTTACGATAGGAACGGAAAGTTGCTCGTTTACAACGAAGCGGTTTACGATCTTATGGTTATACCGCGTCAGGTGAAGAATATAGATACTTTGGAATTTTGTAACCTGCTGAAGATTACGAAGGAAGATTTTATTAAAAAGATGGAAAAGGCGAGGGCTTATTCGACTTACAGCCCCTCAATCTTCGAGAAACAAATCAGCAAGGAAGATTTCGCACCGATTCAAGAGAAGATATATCAATATGATGGCTTTTACGCTCAGTCGCGTACCTTAAGGTATTATCCGGAGGCTGTTGCGTGTCACGTTTTGGGCTACATAGGCGAGGTGAACGAAGAGATGATTGCCAAAAATCCGTATTACAAAAAGGGAGACTACATAGGAATGAGCGGATTGGAGAAGTCGTATGAAGAAATCTTGAGAGGAAGAAAGGGAAGCAAGATTACCTTGGTCGATGTTCACAATAGAGAGAAAGGTTCCTTTAAGGACGGGATATATGATACCGCTGCAATTTCGGGAAAGAACCTTTACAGCACAATAGATATTGAGTTGCAAAAGTATGCCGAAGCTTTGATGAAAAATAAAAGGGGTTGCATTGTTGCAATCGAGCCTTCGACCGGAGAGGTGCTTTGTTTTGTTTCCGCACCTTACTATGACCCGAATCTGTTGGTTGGAAGGGTGAGAGGGAAAAACTACAAGGCTTTGGCAGAAGATATTTCCAAGCCTTTGTTCAACAGAGTGCTGATGGCGGAATATCCTCCGGGAAGTATTTTCAAAATAGCTCAGGCTTTGATTGCTTTGGATATGGGAGTAATTCTTCCGAATAGCGGTTTTGTTTGCGATAAGAGTTTGGTCGGTTGCCACGGTCATCCGTCTGCAACAAATGTTCGCGATGCCATAAAGATGTCTTGCAATCCGTATTTCTACAGAGTGTTTCAACGAGTGGTGCAACAAACGAATCCGAAAACAGGAAAGATAGACAGCAAGTATGGTTTGATGCTTTGGAATGAGGCTGCAAAACGTATGGGTTTTGGTACGCGTTTGGATATTGACCTTCCGAATGTTAGGAAAGGCTATATCCCTGATACGACTTTTTACAATAAATGGTATCCTTCTGGTTGGAATTTTCATACTATTTATTCCAATTCGATAGGTCAAGGAGAGGTTGGCGTGAATCCTTTGCAGATGGCAAACTTTGCTGCTTTGGTGGCAAACAGAGGCTGGTATATCACTCCGCATCTTGTTCGCAGTTATGGCGATGAAAAACAGAAAGAGAAATTCGTAAAGTATAGCCAAAAGAATTACAGTTTCATCGCTTCATCTTACTGGGATTTGGCTGTGGAAGGAATGTGGGGCGTTGTGCATGAGGCTGGCGGTACTGCAAGACGTGCAATGATTGATGATATTGCGGTGTGTGGGAAAACCGGAACGGCAGAAAATATTGGCGAAGACCACTCTGTGTTTATCAGTTTCGCACCTAAGACCAATCCAAAGATTGCTGTGGCGGTGTATATAGAAAATGCAAGAGGCGGTGGTGGTACTTGGGCAGCTCCGATTGCAAGTTTGGTGATTGAAAAGTATATAAAGGGTGAGGTAGAACGCAAAGAGATGGAGCAGATGTATATGGAGACAAATCCATGTCAGCCTTTGCCGTTGGTTAGAAAAGTAAAGCCCAAAAAGAAACGTTAATTTGTTTTTTGTAAGCAAAGATTTGAGGAATCATGGATAGGAGAAACAAAAATATTGTAAAGAATCTTGATTGGGGAGTTATTATCATATATCTCGTATTGGTGCTTTTCGGTTGGTTAAACATCTATGCAGCGGTTTATGATGGCGAACACAGCAGTATGTTCGACTTTAGCTGTAGGTATGGTAAGCAGATAATTTGGATAGGAGCCTCTTTGTTGATTGCTTTGTTCGTTATAATACTCGATCCTAAGTTTTTTACGCAGGGTTCCTTCTTTATATATGTCGCATTTTTAGCTATGCTGGTTGTAGTCTTGGTGATAGGTGCTGAAACCAAAGGAGCAAAATCATGGCTTGGCATAGGGGACTTTGGTATTCAGCCTTCGGAGTTTGCTAAGGCAGCAACTGCTTTGGCTCTTGCAAGGTTGCTCTCTTCTATTGATGCGGATTTCAAACAGTTGAAAACGAAAATAGCGGCTATAACCATAATTGCAATTCCTATGTTGCTGGTTTTGTTGCAGAATGACACGGGTTCGGCTTTAGTCTTTTGTAGTTTCATTTTTGTATTGTTTAGAGAGGGTTTGTCGAGCAGTGTTTTGATATTCGGCTTTGTTTGTATAGTCTTGTTTATTCTTGCTTTGCTAATAAACAAGTATATTTTGATAGGCATATTACTTGTTGTGTGTATTGCCTTGTGGTTGATTATAAAACGTATTTCTCATAGGACTAAGATATGGCTTTTCTTAGCTTGCTTCTTAGTTTCTTCTGCGTTTGTGTTTGTAGTGGATATTGTTTTTGAAAACGTATTGGAGCCTCACCAAAAGGATAGAATAGAGGTTTTGTTAGGCAAGAAAGAAGACTTGAAAGGCGTTGGATATAATGTTAATCAAAGTAAGATAGCAATAGGAAGTGGTGGCTTTGTAGGTAAAGGCTTTCTTAATGGAACTCAAACGAAGTTTAATTTTGTTCCGGAGCAGGATACGGATTTTATATTCTGCACTATTGGCGAAGAATGGGGCTTTTTAGGTAGTTCGCTTACTATTTTGCTGTATTTGATATTATGTATAAGGCTTGTCAAGATGGCGGAACGACAAAGGAGTAAGTTCGCTCGAATTTACGGATACAGCGTTGCAAGCATTATATTCTTCCATTTCTTTGTCAATATCGGTATGACGATAGGATTATTGCCTGTTATCGGAATTCCATTGCCGTTTTTGAGTTATGGCGGTTCTTCGCTTTGGGCATTTACTTTGCTGTTGTTTATCTTTATAAGGCAAGATGCGTCGAGGTTAGAGTTGATTTAAGAATTGAAAAATAAAATAAGGATATACCCAAAAGGCATATCCTTATTTTGTAATTATCGTTTTACTGTCTTAATTTCTAAATCTTACTGTTTGCAACTCTTGTCTAACATTATTTCTAAGACAAGATCGTCCATCTGATCCATACCAAAGCGTCCTATTTTGCCGAGATTTTCTATCGAACGGTCGATGTCTTCTTCCGCAATGCCGTCTGTCTGATCCACAACCATGTTATTCATTGCCAAAAGTGCAGAATCGAAAGCTGAATTCAAGCCTGTTGAAACTTTAAGGGAACAACTTGGTTTTGCTCCGTCGCATACCATTCCTGTTATGGTGTTTATCATGTTTCTTATCACATAACAGACTTGCTGTAATCCTCCTCCTTGTAAGTAAACTATTGCAGTGCCGACGCCGATTGAAGCATTGACAATGCCACATAGTGCAGACAGACGTCCGATTTTGTTTTTGATATAGATGGATACAAGATTTGAAAGAGTCAATGCTCGTATTGTTTCTTCCTTGCTTTTATTCAAACTCTTGGCATACTCTATTACAGGAATGCTACAAGTAATCCCTTGATTGCCACTGCCGGAATTGCTATAGACAGGAAGAGTTGCTCCGTCCATTCTTGCATCTGATGCGGCACAAGTGGCAGCGATTATTCTCTTTCTTGTATTTGTGTCTTTGTCTTGTAACAAACACTTGCCTATTCTCAAACCATAATCCCCTCTTTGACCTTCTTCGGAAATCTTAGTGTTGATTTTCTCCATTTCACTTATCCATTCGAGGAAAGAGATCTCTGTTTTGTCTGCATATTCATAGACTTCTCTCAAGCTAAGTGAAGATGCAATGTCGTTAATGCTTGATTTTGTTGGAGCAGATTCTGATTCTGTGAAATCCTTTTGAAGAATTATCTCGTCGTTTCTTTGTATGTGTACTATATTAAGGTGATTCTTAGCAATGATTACGCGAGATGATGATGTCTTACCATAACATATACATTCTATATATAATTTCTCGCTTGTATCTTTGTCTTGTATTGTTATCTTGTGAGAATCCATCCACTGCTTTGCTTCAGATAGATTTTCCTTTGCATTCTCCAATACTTGCAATTCCTTAGAGCTTTCACCACATACAACTCCCAATGAAATAGCTATTGGAAGCCCAATCATGCCTGTGCCGGGTATTCCAACGCCCATTGCATTCTTTATGATATTCTTTGATAACAGCATTTCGACTCTTTCAACCTCCTCTGCCAAAACCTCTTTTGCTTTTGCTGCAGCTAAGGCTACTGCTACGGGTTCTGTACAACCAACGGCAAGAACGATGTTTGCCTGCATCAAATCGCGTATTTCGTTTTGTCTTTTCATAGAGTAGAAGATTTTATTCTGAATATAATTTAGATAAGACTTGGTCTCGATATTTTTTTACGTATTCTTTAGAGAATGTTTCAAAGTTTGTTTCTTTGTAAAACTCCTCTCCCATAAATACCAAGAAGATTTCAAACTCCGGAGCTTTGTGATAGCCGGGGCAGATTGTCAAAAGGTTTCCATCAGAGCCTAAAACAGAAAATGAAGGGTAAGAAAGCCTATTGTTAAGCAAGTAATAAGCTAATTGGTGCGCACTTCCGCGACCGCCTCTTTTGTTTGTGTTTTTGTAAACCTTGCCAATGAAAGTAACATCTTGCGATTGCTCGGCATTAAACTTCACAGGGTAGAAGTAATGATTGATAAGCTTTGCTATTAACGTGTCTGTAAAAGTATCTTTGTCCATTCTCTTGCACCAACCGCACCAATCGGTGTAGCAATCTACGAAATACTTTTTCGCATTTGAGCTATCGGCAATAGCTTTTTCTTGAGCCTCTTCTATGGAAAGCCATTTTATTTCTTCCTGTCCTGATAACAGCAAACTGAAACTTAACAATAAACTAAGGAAACCAAATTTTAATTTCATATAATCAATGTTTTTTGAGTCCGCAAAGGTAATCTTTTTTTTAGTTCTAAGAATAGGTTCGTTTCTATTTTAGTTCTGAATCCATTTTCTTTACAGTTGCTCCTTTGAAATAATGTTCTATAACTTGCCAATATTCGTATCCCTCTTCACACATCTTGATTGCTCCTTCCTGACTCATGCCTACTCCGTGTCCGTAGCCTTTTCCGTTCAGTTTTACTTCGCCTCCCCATTCTTGAATATCGAAATAGGTTGATTTAAGCCCGAAATCTTTTCTTATAGTGGTGAGAGGGATTCCCAAGATGTCTTTTTTACGTCCTTCTTGTTGAGAGAAATGCAACAATTCTTGCTTTACGCTTTCTTCTTTGACGTTTATGCCTTTTGCTTTGAAGTAATTGAACCACGCTTTTTGCTTGATATATTTTTCCCATGTGTAGTTCTTGCAACCGATCGAGAAACTATCAACCACAGTTCTCAAATAAGGAATATCTTTTCCCCAAACATCTGAGGCATTTGCCGTTTGACCGCCCGAATTTGAGTGAAAAAGAGTCTCAATCAACTCTCCGTTCTCGTCAACTATGATTTCTCCCCTGCTTTTGTAAGCTCCTTCGGTTACTTCTGCTTGATTGGCTCTTGTCTTGTAAGCTTGGCAGTGAACGTCATCGCAAAGGTGATAGCCGTCTTTTGAATGCTTGTTCATGTTTCTAAATAAGTAATTCCTACAACAAATAGCCTGCACTTTGAAAAAGTCAATGTTCTTTGTAGCTCCCCAAGTCTCCGATTGGACTACTCCTGCTATGTAATTCTCTTGCTCAACTACGTTAATCAATAGAAGATTGCCGTTGCCGTTTACAGAAACTTCCAAAGCGTCATCATATCTTCTTTCAGCGATTTCAGGAGCTATGGGTTTCAATCTAAAAAAGGATTTAATGCCTTCAGATTTGAAAGTTACCTTTTCGCTATTTGCAAAAACACTATCGTTAATACGAACTTCAACCTTGCCGTTTAATGCAGATAGTTTTACGTTAGACGTTCTTGAAAGCCGAGTAAGATTGCCGTCAATCTCTACCGAGTATCTTCCAAAGGAAGGAACAAAACTTGTTTGTTTGATTTTCTGTTGAGAAAATACCCTTACTCTCAATTGTTGTGCAGATACAGAAACGCTACACAAGATTATAAAAAATAGAATTAAGCTTATCTTTTTCATTTTCTAAGATCTTCAACAATGTATTTTGCAATATTTGCAGAGGCTCCTGCATTCCCTAAAATGTTTCTTAACTTGCCGAACATATAACGCATCTCCACTCTGTTGTTTTCGTCAAAGGTTATCTTACGAAACTCTTTCTCCAAATCATCTCTATTACATAAATCCTGCAAAAGCTCAACCACCACAGGAGAATCAAGAATCAGATTAACCAATGAAATAAAGCGAATCTTAACAAGATATTTGCCTAAGATGAAAGAAAGAGGGTTCGCCTTATAACAAACAACTTCCGGAACATTGAAAAGAGCTGTTTCAAGAGTTGCTGTTCCTGAAGTTACGACAGCGGCATGTGATGAATTCAATATAGAATAGGTATTATTGTATATAAGTTTGGCATTGCTCTCTTCCATATATTGATTATAGAATTCAGGAGAATGAGTGCTGACTCCTGCAACAACGAAATCGAACTCAGGAAACTTCTCAACCAAACTCAGTTGCAAAGGAAGCATCTTTTTAATCTCTTGCGTCCTACTGCCGGGTAGTAAAGCGATTATTGGTTTGGCTCCGAGATTATGCTCTTTCAGAAATTCCTCTTTGTTTTGCGTTGCACTGTAATGAGAAATCTCATCGAGTAAAGGATTGCCCGGATATTCTACCTCCATGGAATGCTTATCGTAAAAAGGCTTTTCGAATGGTAGAATAACGAACAACTTATCCAAAACCTTTTTCATGGTTTTTATTCTGCCTTTCTTCCAAGCCCAAACTTGCGGAGAGATATAATAATACACCTTTATGCCGAGTTTATGCACGAATTTTGCAATCCGTAAGTTGAATCCGGGATAATCGACTAAAATAACAGCATCGGGATTCCAAGAAACAATATCCTTTTTACAAAGAGACAGATTTCTTAAAACCGTTCTCAGATTGGCAACAACTTCAACAAAACCCATGAAAGCAAGTTCCTTTATATGCTTTACAGGCTTTTGATTGTTTGCTTGCTCGATCATTTTGTCTCCACCCCAAAATCGGAACTCTGCATCTTTGTCTTTGATTTTTAACTCTTTCATTAGAAAAGACGCATGCAAGTCTCCCGACATTTCTCCTGCAATTATGTAATATTTCATCTTAGTTTTCTATTTTCTAATCCAACCTTGCGAAAAGTATCCCATTGCATAAAGCGAGTAAAGCATTATACAAAATCCGAAAAACAAAACAGTGAGCAAGCCCTTAACCGTTTTAGAAAACTGCAACTTGCTATACCAACGCAGAAGCAGGATTGCAGGCACAAAGGAAAAAAGAAACAACTTCGCATTGTTATTAAAAGGTAAATCGAAAGCAAACAGCACTCCTGCCAACAAAGCAGCCGTAAGAACAATGCTTGCAATAGAGACAACAACTCCAAAAATCACACTATCTTTCTTCAACATCTTCAAATCTTTCTTTAATATTATTCAAACAAGAGTAAGCCGTGAAATCCACTTGCATAGGAACAAGACTTGCATACGACTTTTCCAACACACGATAGTCCGCTTGCGGAGAATCGTCCAAACAGTTGAAAACACCGCTTAGCCAATAGTAAGGCTTTCCCGAAGGATCGCAATATTCAACCAATTCTTCATTCCAATAAGCCTTAGCTTGGTGGCACACCTTCAAGCCCTTGATTTCTCCTATAGGGAAATTTACATTCAGACACACACCATTATCCAATCCTTTCGCCAATACATCTTTGCAAATCCTTGTTACAAATTCCTCACAGTAAGAAAAGTCTGCATCCTTATCGCTATCGTCGATCGAGAAACCTATGCTTGGGATTCCTTCAGCACAGCCTTCGAATGCCGCAGCCATGGTTCCGGAATATATAGTATTGATTGAAGCATTGCCTCCGTGGTTTATTCCCGATACGACTAAGTTACATTCTTTCCCTTTCAAGATACGATTGAACGCCATTTTGACGCAATCCACGGGAGTGCCGTCTAAGGTATATCCTTTGAAAGAATCACTCTCCTCAATCGTTTTCAGCCTCAAAGGAGCATTAACCGTAATCGAATGAGACTTGCTCGACATTTCTGTAGAGGGTGCAACAACGACCACATCCCCCAATTGCTTCATCAATCTCACCAAAACACTCATTCCTTTCGAATGATAACCGTCATCATTAGTGATGAAAATCAAAGGTTTCTTTATTTCGCACATATTTCGTCAAAGTATAATAATCACGGCAAAGGTAACGAAAAAACGGCAATCGGGAGTTTTTTTTGTACATTTGCAGTCCAAAACGCTGAAACGAATGCTTAAACAATTAGTAAAAAGACCTGTAAAACTGCTGCAAAGAATAGAGAACAAGTTCATAAGGTTTCTGTTTGTCGGAGTGCTGAATACGATGTTCGGATACGGCTTGTTCGTTTTGTTTATCTGGTTTGGAATGCACTATTCCATAGCATTGTTTTGTGCAAACTTCCTTGGAATATTGTTCAACTACAAAACAACAGGCTATATCGTTTTCGAAACGCGTAGCAACCGCCTTTTGCTGCATTTCTTCCTTGTTTACGGAATCGTTTACTTGTTTAACCTTGGCGAATTGTACCTTTTGGACGCTTCGAATCTTTATGAAACAATCTTAGATTGGGACTTTATGAAATTTTTGGACGATTTGCCGTTGAACAAAGAAAAGATCGGGGACGTGATAGGGCAAGCCATAACCCTGTTGCCAAATGCTATCCTATCGTTTCTGCTGAATAAGATATTCGTATTCAAGAAAAAAGATTAGCAATCTTGATTTCCTTTTGCCGAATCCTTGCTTCGGATTCTTAACTCCTTGTTGCGGAGTGTTATACCTGCTTTTCCCGAGAGCCGAGAGCCGATTTTGAATCCACGAACTTACTATCAAAAATTTTCCACGCCTTGATAATCCGATTATCACGCCGTGATAACACCATTATCACAAAGAGATAATACCATTATCACGCCGTGATAATACCATTATCAGTAAGTGATAATACTATTATCAGTAAGCGGTAATACTATTATCACTTACCGGAGAAATTCTTAGAGTAAGGAAACGCATTCGGAAACCTTGCTTGCAATGAGCTATGAGCAGAGAGAAGCGAGCCGAAAGTTGCTAAAAAAATCCTCAAAACTCATTGCACAAGGCTCAGAGCTCACATCTCGTTGCACAAGGCTCGTTGCTCACTTCGTGAAACTTTGCAAGAGATTATTTTGTCGGTTTATAAAGTTTTTATATCTTCGTCATCTGAAAGCAAAATCAAATTTCAAAAAAAACATATCGACATTGAAATTCAGGCAAACGAAATTAAATAATAATTAAAACTTGTAAGTATGAAAAAAATCATCGGTTTATTATTCGCAGTTTTATTTTCGGCGGGATTGTACGCACAAGAAGAGATTATAAAGTTCCTTGGAATTCCCGTAGACGGCACAAAACAAGAAATGATTGAGAAGTTAAAATCCAAAGGCTTCACCAACGAACAAATATTCTATGGTAGAAACATTCGAAGCGATTATTTAGAAGGAGAATTCAACGGGGAAAAAGTTGAGATTAGAATTCAAACACAGAACAACAAAGTTTGGAGACTCGAAATAACTGATAAAACATATCGCAGTAAGAGAGAAATAATATCAAGGTTTAATAAACTTGTCGGTCAATTTGAGAATAACGGCAAGTACACTCCGTATAAGGAATATCAAACGATAGATGAAAATGAAGATATCGGGCGTAAAATTTCTTATTACGACAAACAATATAAAGCAACCTTTATTCCTAAAACATCAGGTAAGGTTTGGTTTACAATAGATAAGTTAGTGGATTCCTATCGTATCGTTATGTATTACGAAAATACGAAGAACGAAGCCGATGGCAGTGATTTATAACTCTGTGTCTTGATTTCGTATCAAGAAGATAAAGATATATTATATAATGGGATTATTAACACCAGGTTTGGGTTTCATATTTTGGCTTATTATTGCAATTTTAGGACTATTATTTGTTATTTTTCCTATAATTGCTTTTGTGATTGTAGTAAGAATAATCAATAAAAGAGATAAGAAAAATAATAACTCAAAGATTTCTTTTTGACAAACGAGCGTTCGACCTGCTTTTGCATTTGCGAACGCTCGTTTTGTTTTTCTGAAACGAAGACTTGTCGAGCCTGGGTTTGCTTTGCAGGTTTGCAGATTTGGTTTGCTTGTTTGTGGCTTTGATAAGATTTTTCTATCTTTGCTTTTCGAAAGTTGAAACAAAGACAATGGAAATCATGAATAGGATTTTAAGAACTTTTGTTTTGGTTGCAGTGCTTGCAATCTTTGGAATGAATCAATCGAAAGCACAATCGGATTTTTCAATTCACTTCGGAATGGCTTCGCCTCTCGGTTCGTTTGCCGATTATCAAGGTCAAGATGGTTCGGTAGCTTGGTTGGATAACACAAATCGTGCAGGTGCAGGTTTGGGATTTGATGCGGGGATGAAATTTCGTTATAATCTTCCTGCGGTAAAAGGTTTGGGAATCATTGCAACGGCAGATTTGTTTTACAATGCTGCGAACAGCGATGTCAAAGCTTGGGCAAATGATTTTGAGGAGGAAGAGTTGGTTTATTCAAATGTAGATGTATTCACTTTAACCTTGCCTAAGTATATAAATATCCCTGTTATGATGGGAATGAACTACGAATACGGACTTGCAAAAGGAATAAAGCTTTGGGGAGAATTTGGTTTGGGAGTCGATTTCGGGGTGATTACGGATTTCAGACTTTACGGTTCGGGAGAAGGTTACTTTCGTTGCTATGACGAAAACGGCGGGCTATACTATGTCGACGGGGAAGAGACAAGGGTTTGTAACTATGAGACAACCGCAAGTCTTGCTTACCGGTTCGGAATAGGCGTGATGGTTGCCGATAGGTTAAGCATAGGATTGCATTATTACGCATTAGGTTCTCGGAAAGTAAAGTGTGAAGCAAGTTTTGAGGAGATTTACGAAAACGAAGACGACTATTTCGAAAAGGTAAACCTTGCTTTCGGAAGCATAAACCCTGCAATGTTTACCGTCAGATTGGGTTATCACTTTTAGAAAGCCATGAAAAACGTTTCCGCCTTTGCATCTTTTTTTGCGGAAGTTTTGTTTGGCATAACTGATTATTGATTAACTTTGCAGGCATGAAAATAAGACTAACGAAAGAATTTTGTTTCGAGGCGTCGCATGCTTTGAATAATTATGACGGTCTTTGTAAGAATATACACGGACATTCTTACAAGTTGTTTGTTACTGTTTTGGGAGAGCCGAATGCAGATGTGGATAATCCGAAGTTTGGTATGGTTATGGATTTTGGAGACTTGAAAAGAATTGTTCAAAGACATATAATAGATATATATGATCATGCGTTGGTCTTAAACAAGGATAATGCTTTTGTTGCTTATGCCGAGAAAATGGATACGAAGCTTGTGCTGACGGATTATCAACCTACTTGTGAGAATATGCTGGTTGATTTTGCCAAGATAATAGGTGCGGAACTTCCTGCGGGCATTTGCTTGAAGCGATTAAGGTTGCACGAAACTGCCACTTCCTATGCAGAATGGTATGCTGAGGATAATGTTTAATGATTCTTTGTTTGTATGAATTCTGATAAGTTTCAATTTCCGCAAGTTGCCAAATGGGTAATTTCTATCCTCTCTTTGGGCCTGATTTTCTTCCTTATATGGTATTTCAGGTTTATTGTGGTTTGCATTCTCTTGGCTTTGATTCTTGCTTTTATGGGTGCACCTGTTCAAGATTTCCTTTCGAAAATAAGATTTAGGAATTTCGGACTTGGAAAGACTATGACGACAACTTTAACCTTATTGTTGTTTGTCGGAATCTTTGCTTTGTTGGTTTATTTCGTCGTTCCGATGCTTGTGTCTCAAGCAATGACGTTTGCAAATCTTGATGTGTATAAAATTGCTGACTATTACGCTGAGCCAATTAAAAAGATTGAAATGTTTTTGTACGAATATCAGATAATGCCTTCGGATACTAATTTGGAGAAGTTGGTATCTGCTAAGATTATGGGAGCGTTTGATATAATGAAACTTACAAATATGGCTGACAGTATAGTGAATTTTGCAAGCAATTTCTTGATGGGTACTTTCATTGTTTTGTTTCTGACTTTCTTTTTCTTGAAAGACAAAGGTTTGGTCGGCAGATTCATAGACTCGATTACCCCTGATACTTATTTAGATGAGGTAAACAAGATAATAAGTTCTTCAAGGGTTTTGATAAGTCGTTATTTTATCGGCATATTTTGTGAAATTATATGTATGATTACTCTTTTGAGTATTGGTTTTTATCTTGTCGGTTTGCCGAATGTACTTTTGATTGCCTGTGTTTGCGGAGTTATGGTGATATTGCCTTATTTGGGAGTGTTGATTGGCGGAGGTATTGGATTGGTTATTTGTTTGACTACCTATTTAAGTGTAGATGCTTCTTTGGATATTGTTCCTATAATACTAAAGTTTGTAGCCGTGTTCTCGGCTGTAAAGTTGATAGATGACTTTGTGCTGCAACCGTTGATTTATTCGAAGAGCGTGAAGGCCCATCCTTTGGAAGTGTTCCTTGTAATCTTGATGGCAGGAGAGTTAGGTGGCGTTATAGGAATGATATTGGCTATTCCGGTTTACACATTATTCAGAATAATTGCCAAAGAGTTCTTTATAAAGTGGAAATTCATTAAGAAAATTACCGCAAATTTAGAATAAAAATATTTTCTTTTTATTTTGCTTCTACGGAAATAAGTTTTGCTGTCTCGACTTCTTCTTTTAAGCGGTCTTGTCGTTGAACTAATTTGCAGATATTCTGTTTATTGTTTTACGAGTCTTTATTTCGGAATTATAAATCAAGAAAAGAATTTTATGAATCTTTATTTTTGGAAATTCTTTCCTTGATTTCGCTAAGGTGAATCTTGAAAACGGATAAATTAGGTATTGATTCGGATTTTTTTTGTACCTTTGCCGAGATAATTTGTTTTGAAATTAAATTTTTTAAGTCATGTCTGTTAATAAGAAAACGCACGAACTTAAACAAAGAATGCAGGTTGTGCTTCAGGGAGGTGGCGAGAAAGCTATTGAAAAGCAGAAAGCAACCGGTAAAATGACCGCTCGCGAGAGAATATTGGAGCTATTGGACGAGGGGTCTTTTCATGAATATGATTTATTTATACAACACTCAGGACGAGATTTTGATATGGATAAGAAAATCTTGCCTGGAGATGGTGTAGTTACAGGAACTGGAACAATAAATGGGTATCCTGTGTGTATATATGCTCAAGATTTTACAGTGGCAGGGGGATCTCTTGGATTCATGCATGCTAAGAAAATTTGTAAAATCATGGATCATGCCATGAAGTTGAAAACTCCGATTATCGGAATCAACGATTCAGGTGGTGCGAGAATACAAGAGGGGGTTAATGCTTTGTCCGGTTATGGTGAAATCTTCTATCGTAACACTATGGCTTCGGGAGTAATTCCTCAAATCTCAGTTATATTGGGACCATGTGCAGGTGGAGCAGTTTATTCTCCTGCATTGACAGACTTTGTCTTTGTTGTGGATAAGATTTCTAAGATGTTCATCACGGGACCTGACGTAATAAAAACCGTACTTGGCGAAGAAATCTCTCAAGAGGACTTAGGGGGAGCAAGGGTTCATGCAGAAATTTCAGGAAATGCTCATTTCTTTGCAGAGAGTGAGCAAGAGTGTTTCGATCAAATAAAGAGTTTGTTTACTTATATCCCATGGAATAACGATAAGAAGGCAGAATCTTTTGCTTCAAAGAAACCTCGTGTTAAGGATTACAAGATTAGCTCTGTCTTTCCTTCAGATCCGGCAAAACCTTACGACGTAAGAAATATAATAAAGAGCGTTGTGGATAATTCAGACTTCCTAGAAGTGCAAGAATTATTTGCTCCTAACATAGTGATAGGCTTTGCTAGAATCAACGGAGACACAGTTGGCTTTGTAGCTAACCAACCTATTGCTTTGGCTGGGGTTTTGGATTGCAATTCTTCAGATAAGGCAGCAAGGTTTATAAGATTCTGTGATGCGTTTAATATACCTCTTGTAACCTTAGAAGATTTGCCGGGATACCTTCCGGGAATTGATCAAGAGCATGCGGGGGTTATTCGTCATGGTGCTAAGATTCTTTATGCATATTCTGAGGCAACAGTTCCAAAAATCACTGTTATACTTCGTAAAGCTTATGGTGGAGGATATATAGCTATGTGTTCTAGTCACTTGAAAGCAGATTTCGTTTTTGCATGGCCAACAGCTGAAATTGCTGTAATGGGACCTGAGGGCGCTGCAAACATAATTTTCAGAAACGAAATAATGAAATCTGACGATCCAGAGAAGACTCGTAAAGAGAAGATAGAAGAGTATAAACAGAAATTTGCGAATCCATATGTTGCAGCTTCTTATGGCTATGTTGATGCAGTTATTCAACCTAACGAAACAAGAGATTATCTTGTTCATGCTTTGGAAGTGTGTAAGAATAAGACTCAAGAAAATCCTAGAAAAAAACATGGTCTTCCTCCATTCTAATTTGGAAGCACTCATGGGAGGTGTTTGGAGAGTAAATTTTGTATAGAATTCGATAAACAATAATTTGATAGTAGAAGAAATGGGAGATAATAGCAATAACACAAGAACGCAATATCGTCAATTGTACATTAAGGTTGCTCCGGGTGAAGTTTATGCTTTTATTCCGGGAACAATAATAAAGGTCTTCGCAGAAGAAGGCAAGAAGGTGAAGAAAGGCGATGTGCTTTGTTCGTTGCATGCAATGAAAATGGATAATCAGATTTGCGCACCAATGGACGGAGTTATTAAAGCGGTGAATATAAAAGAAGGACAGAACGTTAGCAAGAACGATGTTTTGATAGAAATTGTTTAAGCAAAGTTTAGATTCGTTATAATGAAAGCAACAGCAGGTGATTATTTAATCTGCTGTTGTTTTTTTTTGTTATAATGGTTTCTCATTCTTTGTTTTGTTAAGGTGAATCTTCGTTTTAATTTTTTCTTTCTTGGTTTTGATAAATTGAAATCAAGTTTTGTGGGATTTGTTTTAAGGAATGAGTCAAAAGAGTTCTTGAAATGATATTTTCAAAATAAAATCCATAAAAAGAATGTAAACAAAAGAAATTTTGTATCTTTGTAAGCAATATTTTAGGGGGAGATGCAGTTTTGTGTATCTTAATAACCTGAAACACAATGGAGTTTTTGTAAAGTTAGAAAGAAATAACAGTAAAGTTATATGCGAAATATGAAGATTAAAGGGTTGATATACCTATTGATGTTGGTAGTTGGTACAAGTGTTTTTGCACAAAAAAGAAGCTTGACAGAACTTGCAGACGAAGCTTTTGAGTCTAAACAATATGTAACGGCGATTGATTTGTATAAAAAAGCATATACCAAGGTTAAAGGTAACAGAGACGAAAAGAATCGCATAATGTTTCAACAGGCAGAGTGCTATCGTTTGATGGATGATAAGACTTTGGCTATTAAAACTTATCAACGTTTGGTTAAAGCGAAGTATTACACCGTTCAACCAAAGATATTTCTTTACATGGCGGACTTTCAGAAGTTTAATAGCGACTGGGACGCTGCGGAATATAACTATAAGGAGTATCTGAAATTGGTTCCAGATGATGCTTTGGCGAAACGTCGTTTGGAATCTATAGCTTTGGCAAAGAAATGGATAGATAATCCTACACGACACCAAGTTAAGGAAGAAAAAAGCGTGAATACAGAGTGGAATGAGTGGGCTCCACGTTTCTTAGGTCAAGATGAAAGGACCAATATGACCTTTACATCTTCTCGACCTATGGAAGAAAATGGTGAAAGAGATGTTTGGACAGGTGAATATTTTTCAGACATATACACAACTATTAAAGGCTCGAACAGAGAATTAGCAGAACCTTCAGCCATTTCAATAGACCAAATAAACACAGAGGCAAACGAGGGTGAGCTTGTATTGATTACCGGTGCAAAATCTCAAAGAGTTTATTTTTCTCGTTGTAACGTTAAAAAGAATAAGGACTTGAAGTGTGCTATTTACATGACTAAGCCGGCTGAGGACAAGAAATCTAAAAAAACAAATCAAAAGAAGGATAACAAAAAAGACGAAAAGGGTGAAGCGAACGTAGATATGTTCGTTATGATTGACCTAGGTGATACTGCTTATAACTACTTCCATCCGGCTATTTCTTCAGATGAACTTACTCTTTATTTCTCTTCAGACCGTCCGGGAGGAGAAGGTGATTATGACTTATGGAAAGCAACAAGAAATTCAATAGAAGAACCATTTGGAAATGTGACTAACTTAGGTAAACAAATCAATACAGAGGGTAAAGAGGAGTTCCCAACTTTGAGAACGGATTCAAGAATGTATTATTCTTCAGATGGTTTGCCTGGATTGGGAGGTTTCGACTTGTACTACACAGAGCTGAAAGGCGATGAGTGGACTGAGCCTCAGAATTTGATGTATCCAATAAACTCTCCTTACGATGAGGTTGGTATAGTTTACAATTACGTAGAAGAAGAGACAATTGCAGCAGAGGAGAGTGGTTATTTCTCATCTAACAGAGAAGGTGGTACAGGTGGAGACGATATTTACTCGTTCTATAGAGCTCCATTGTTGTTCTCATTAAGCGGAAGAGTTAGAGATGATAAGTCAATGCAAGCTGTAGAAGGAGCAAAGGTTAAATTGATAGGGGACGATAATTCAACATTGGAAACTCGTACCAACAGAAAAGGAGAATATGCTTTCTCTACAGAGCAGATAAAGTACAATGTAAACTACAAAATACAAGTTTCTCAGATAGATTATTTCAACACAGAGGGAAAAGAAAGCACTGTTGGTTTGACTACAAGTAAAGATTTGGTGCATGATTTCCGTCTTACACCAATTCCAAAAGAGCCTGTGGTATTGCCGGAAATCAGATACGACCTTGCAAAATGGGAATTAAAGGATCAGTATCAAGACTCTTTATCTGATTTGCTTGTTATTTTGGTTAATAATCCTACGTATGTGATAGAGTTGGCTTCTCATACCGATTCAAGACCTTTCTTGAGAGTTACAAATGACACATTAAGTCAAAGACGAGCAGAAAGTGTTGTTGACTTTTTGTGCGCAAGGGGAATTGAAAGAGAGAGATTGGTGCCAAAGGGATATGGAGATAGAATTCCAAGAACGCTTCGTACAGATTGCGAAGTAGAATTTGGTGGTAAGAAATATCAATTCGCCAAAGGTCTTACAATGACAGACGAGTTTATTAACAGACTAAGAACCAAGAATGAGAGAGAAGCGGCTCATCAATTGAACAGAAGAACAGAATTTAGGATACTAAGAACCGATTATGTGCCTCGTTCAGTTAGAGATAGTTTAGAAGATGCAGCTTTGAAAGCTCCAATAGTTGATATGGTTAAAGGAAAGGTTCCGCCACCATCAAAGGAGATTCCTATCGTATATACAGATAATCACATAAAGGTTACAATGATTGACGGTAACAAGGCGCAAATATACATCATTCTCAACGGTAGAGCGGTTCCTTGTATTTATGATGAAAGGTATAAAGATGCATCAGTGTTAGATTGGGACGTAGCGATGGATTTCCTTTTGACAGGTCGTATCACTAAAGATGACTTTAAGGATAGAGATAAGGCGTTTGATGAAGATGGAAACATATTAGACAACTCTGTTCTTGTGTTTAAGAATGCGTATATCGGAAAATACTTTGCAGATAAGTATGAGGTAATTGTACGAAAAGGCATGAAGTATGATATGATTGTAAATAAGAATGGTTTGAAAGACTTTGGTACGTTTACCTTCTCAAGAGCAAGAGGGGAGATAATCTTTGAATAGTTTTTCGAATTAAAGATACAATTCAATGAAAATAAACGATGCGAGGAGTAAATCTTCGCATCGTTTTCTTTTTTCTTGATTTTATGGTTTTAAGACTTGATTTTGTTAGACTCAAATCAAGTCTTTTTATTATCTTTGCAGATTCAAATATATCAATAAATAGGAATAGAAACATGGAGAGAAAAGTCAGAGTTAGATTTGCCCCAAGTCCAACGGGTCCTTTGCACATAGGTGGTGTTAGAACAGCATTGTATAACTACTTGTTTGCTAAGAAACAAGGCGGAGATTTTATTTTGAGAATAGAAGATACCGACCAAACTCGTTTTGTTGAAGGTGCGGAAGATTATATTGTTGAAGCATTTCGTTGGTTAGGTATAAAATTTGACGAAGGTGTCGGAATAGGAGGAGAATTTGGACCGTATAAACAATCTGAAAGAAAAGATATTTATAAATCTTATGCTTTGGAATTGGTAGAAAAAGGAATGGCTTATTACGCTTTTGACACTCCTGAAGAATTAGAAGAAAAGAGAAAAGAGGCTGAAAGTGAAAAGAAA
>JAGBSA010000136.1 GCA_017632095.1 Bacteroidales bacterium
AAAATTGAAAATTTAGTTCCTCGAAACAAAAAGAAGAAAGACGAAATCGATAACGGAACATACGATTTCAGTAAAGAAAAAAGACTATACTAAATCTTAGAATATCCTAATTCTTATTGCAAACCACTATTTATACGATTGGTTAAAATGAATCTTTGTTTTAATTTTTTGAAACGGCGAGTTGATTTCTTAAAACGAAGAATTATTTCCCCGAAACGAAGAATTATTTTAAGCCCTCTTTGTTTCGTTTTACTATTGTTTTGCATTAGTCCTTTGTACTCTCAAAAGAACGATATTCTTTCCTATGACGAATGTAGTGAATCAATTTCCAAATCAGCAAAGAACGATTTTGGTAAAGCTTTTTCAGCATACAAGAAAGGGGAATACAATAAGAGTGTTGCGATATTGAAAGAGCTGATAGACCAAGAGTCGGATTTTGCATCTGCTTACTTCTTACTCGGAATTATAGGCGTGTCTTCGGATAAGCCAACGATGATTGAGAAGTATATGCCTAAGGTTTACGAAATTTGTCCCGAGTTTTCTCATCCGCTTTTGTACTATTACCTCGGTGTAATAGAGTATAGCAACAACAATTACGGGAAAGCAATCCCTCACTTTGAACAATTCTTTGCTATAAACAACGAAGACCAATACGAAAACTTACAAAACGAAGCTATAAACTACATTCAGTGGTGCGATTTTTTACATGAAACCACCGAAAAGAACTTTCCGTTCACCCCACAAAAGATTGACGGAGTTTCAAGCAGTAAAGACGAATCCAATATCTTTATTTCACATGACCAACAACAGATTTTCTTTGTCAGAAAAGAAATGTTGAAACAAGAAAACGACGAGAGCTTTTACCGAAAGACCGAATTCAAACAAGCCGATGTGCTTTGCCGTTCAGAGATTGACCAAGAGGGTATGTTTGATGTTGGATTTAGAATAGATAAATCGATGAAAATGTCGGAGCCATATGGCAAAGTGAGTCTTAGTTGCAACACTAAAATACTGTATTTCTCGCAAATGAACAAACAAAATGGAGAGAGCAGTCTCGATATTTTCGTTTGTGAAAACATAGGTGGCTATTGGAGTGAACCGAAATTGCTTTCAGAGTCGGTAAACAAAACTACATCAAACGAAATATCCCCTTCGGTGTCTTGTGATGGCAATACGCTTTACTTTGCTTCCAATAGAGATGGCGGTAATGGCGGATATGATATTTACGTTTGCAGGAAAGAAAAAGACGGAACTTGGAGTGAGGCTTCCAATATGGGTAAACGAATCAATTCTCCGGGTGATGAGATGAATCCATTTATACATTCGGATAATCATAGTTTCTATTTCTCCTCCAATGGTTGGAAAACTATAGGAGGGAATGATTGTTTCTATATAGACTTAGACGATATTAAAATGAAAAAAGCTCGAAACATAGGAGCGAATATCAATACAGAGAATGACGAAATGGAAATAGGCGTTCTTGCAGATGGGAAAACAGCTTACGGAACCTATATTGACTCTCATACAAACAACAAAGATATATGCTTATTCCCATTGCCAGATGATGTCTGTGCAGAAAAGACTGCTCTATTAAAGGGTCGGATTGATACAAAGACAGAACAAGACTACGAATGCAGTATAAAATCTTACGCAAAGAAAAGACGCACAAGTGTTACTTACAGAAGCGATGCAGAAACAGGGGAATTTGTGCTTTCTTTGATTGATAAAGAAGAATATCTGTTGAAGATTGAAAAGCAGGGTTATGAATTTTGTGCTTTCTATGTAGATTTGAACGACACAATATCTGGATTGGATTTGACCTTATCGCAATTGGTTTCGGGTGAATCTTACATTTTAAGGGATATTATTTTTGATTCTTCTAACCAAATAAGAGAAGATAGTCGTGAAATTTTGAATGAATTTGTTGTGTTTTTGAAAGAAAATCCTCGATTGAGAATAGAGATTTTCGCACCTTCAAATAAAGCTGCGATTATTGCAGATTATATAATCAAAAGTGGAATTAGAGCAGACAGAATCGCAGTTTCTAAAAGAGAAACTGAAGAAATCGGATTCATATTGCAGTAAATTACAAGTTCTTTTATTGAAATAGCTTTCAGTTTTTTAGATATGGGATAAAACAAAAAGAGTCCGAACGATGTCGGACTCTCAAATCATTGGACTATATTGATTATAATCTTTCCAATTGTACAGTAAAGTGACGCATCAATTCAGCTTCCCAAGTGATTTTTACACCTCTTGTGATTTCGTTTCTTCTATCGTAAACGTTCTTCAAAGCAGCTGCGATAACGTCCATGTGATTGTTTGTGTAAACTCTTCTTGGTATGCACAAACGAACAAAGTCTAATCCACCGAAACGGTTTTCTCTTGTAACAGGATCTCTGTCTGCTAAGATATATCCGATTTCGCAACCACGGATACCTGCTTCCAAGTAAAGCTCACAAGTCAATGTTTGAGCAGGGAACTCTTCTTTTGGAACGTTTGTAAGGATTCTGTCTGCATCAACGAAGATTGCGTGTCCTCCAACAGGTCTTTGGTAAGGTATTCCGTACTCATCTAATTTTGCAGCCAAGTATTGTACTTGACGAATACGAGTATCAAGGTTGTCAAACTCTGTATTTTCGTCCAAACCTACTGCCAAAGCGTCCATATCTCTTCCGTTCATACCACCGTAAGTAAGGAAGCCTTCGAAAGGAATACAGAACAATTTAGCACCTTCGTACCATTCTTTCTTGCGAGTTGCAATGAATCCACCCATATTAACGATACCGTCTTTCTTTGCAGACATTGTCATACCGTCTGCGTATGAGAACATTTCTTTTGCAATTTCTTTTATTGTTTTGTTTGCATATCCTTCTTCACGAGTCTTGATAAAGTAAGCGTTTTCTGCGAAACGAGCAGAGTCAAGTATCACAGGCTTGTTGTATTTGTCTGCAATAGCTCTTACTTCTCTAAGATTTTGCATAGAAACAGGTTGTCCTCCTGCTGTGTTGTTTGTAACTGTAACGATAATGAAAGGAATTATGTCAGCGTTTTCAGCCAAAGCTTTCTCCAATTTCTTAGGATCTACGTTTCCTTTGAAAGGTATTTCCAATTGAGTGTCCTTTGCTTCGTCTATTGTGCAGTCTAAAGCAGTTGCTTTACGGCTTTCGATATGTCCTTTTGTAGTATCGAAGTGAGAGTTACCAGGAAAAATCTCTCCTTGTTTTACTAAGTGAGAGAACAAAACGTTTTCTGCTGCACGGCCTTGGTGAGTTGGGATAACGTATTCAAATCCTGTGATTGCAGTGATTGTGTCTTTCAAACGGAAGAAGCTGCTTGCTCCTGCGTAAGACTCGTCTCCCATCATCATTGCTGCCCATTGACGGTCAGACATTGAGCCTGTACCAGAGTCAGTGATACAATCGATGTACACATGTTCTGATTTAAGCATGAAAACATTGTTCTTAGCTTCTTTAAGCCATTGTTCACGTTCTGCGCGTGTAGATTTTCTGATTGGTTCTACCATTTTAATCTTCCACGATTCTGCGAAAGGTAATTCCATAACTTATAAAAATTTTAATGATTAAAAAAATAATTGAAAATAAAATACCAAATAACTATTCTGTAACAAGGTTGTTACAGAACGAAAAACGAATCCCTTTCCTTAAGGTTAAGGAAAAGTTCACAGCCATTAACGAGTAGTAATGTCAAATTCGTTTTCATATTATTGTTTTGATGTGTGCAAAGTTACAACATAAATATGAGAAAAACGAAACTTCGTTTTAATTTTTTTATTCTTGAATTTAATATTGTGAAATCAAGTTTCAGAAAAATGAAACAAAGGTTTTCTAAATCCTTTCTTAGAGTCGTTTAATCCATTGCCCAAACGCTCATCATGCAGTTTGAACAATCGAAACTCAAACGATAAGTATGTTGATTATCTCTAAGGAATAAATCACCTTCAAAGCCTTTTGAAAGTTTATCTCTTCGCAAGCATTGACCAAGGTTAAATCTCAAACAATTCTTCGAGCGCATCAGTTCGTGATTTCTTTTGTTTGGATTTATCTCAACGGCACTTTCTTTAACCAAGACACCCATTTGCTCATAGAATTCTTTACTCAAATCATTTGAAACATTCTCTTGATAATCTACCTCTTGACTTATGTAGTTTGTATTTTTGTTTAATTGTTGCGAATGCAATGCTTGGTTCGCTTTTTTCAAATTTTCAGTCAGCAATTCGCAACATCTGCGTCTCAAATCGGCAAGTAAAGAATTTGGGAAGAATTATCTCTCTGAGCAATCATAGGAAAAGTTTCTCAAAGCAAAGACCGTATCGCCTAATTTCCCGATTTGCTTTCGTAAATTTTCCTCATAGGCATTTGTATTTTTGACAGCCTCTTTCACATGCTCAAAAGAAATGCTTGCAATCACATTATTTTCCGTTTGAAACCTCAATTCGTTATCACTCAAACAAGCATCTATCCAAATGTTTCTTGAAGCCGAATTTCCGGAAAGTTGTTTGTCGAAAGCTACATCTTTATTCCTATATAGTACAGTTCCTTTTGGAATACTTATTTTTTTGTTTGCACGAAAACCGTTTGCCGTTACCGCATTAACCAAAAGCCCATTCAAATCACCCTTTTGGTCAAAGAAAACAATGCCATCGCCACTATGTAAAGCCTCTTTTGAATCCGTTTTTATGAAACCATCTTTCTCCGAAACAACTCTTCCGAATACTTTGCCAAGGCTTTTTGTCGATTTGTGATTTCCGGTTTTTTCGCTTTTGCCTTCGAGATTGAAAATAGTAAAACCTCGATTGAAACTCTTTTCTACATCGGGTGAAAAATTCAAATCGACCTTTCCATAAGACGAACGCTTGTATTGAGGATTCCTTTTGCAGAAATCATTCATCAATTCGCTATAATACGCCGTTACATTGCGGACATAATTTATGTCTTTCAAACGTCCCTCAATCTTAAAGCTGACAACGCCTGCTTTAATCAAGTCTTCCAACTTTGAAGCGGCGTTAAAATCCTTTGTACTCAAAAGATAGGCATCTTTTATCAAGACTTCGCCATTTGCATTCAACAAATCGTAACTGCTTCTGCAAGATTGGCAACACTCACCTCGATTTGCACTTCTCTTAGTTTGGTAATGACTTAAATAACATCTGCCACTGACCGAGCAACACAAAGCTCCATGAATGAAAAACTCCAATTCGACATCAGGGCAATGGGAATGTATCTCTTTTATATCCTCAATTGACAATTCTCTTGCAAGCACTACGCGTTCTATTCCGGCGTTTTCAAACCACTTAACCTTCTCTTTGGTGAAATTATTCGCCTGAGTGGAAGCGTGAATTGTCATATTGCATTCATTCATTTGAAGATATGCCATATCCTGAACGATGATTGCATCGACTCCTGCTTGATATAAATCTCTTACAGTCTGTCTTGCACTCTCAAATTCCTCATTATACAATATTGTATTCAAGGTAACATATACCTTTACACCGAACAGATGATCATAATTCACCACTTCCCTTATGTCTTCTAAGGAATTGCCCGCAGAAACTCTTGCTCCGAAACGTTCAAAGCCCATATAAACAGCATCTGCTCCGCAATCGATAGCTGCAAAAGCCGTTTCCTTGTTTCTTGCAGGAGAAAGCAATTCGATGAATCTTTGTTCCATTCTCTCGAAACTTCGGATAAGGCAATTACAATCAAGATTTGAGCCGATAAAACCCTGAGAAACATAGTCAAAGGATAGACAGAGGCATACGCAATTGCAGGAGCGTCATTCGGAGACTGCTCATTGGCAAAGGCAAGTGCAGGAGGGTCGGTTGTACAGCCTGCAAGAAGACCGCAAAGCGTGAAATAATTCATCTTCCACTTCAATCGGGCAAACAGACCTACGATAAGAAGAGGCAGAATCGTTATTATAAGACCGTAAAACACCCAAATGTAACCGCCATTCATTATTGCAGAGAAGAATTTTCCACCCGCAGACAAACCAACCGAAGCAAGGAATAAAGAGATTCCTATTTCCCTTATCATCATATTTGCAGATGTAGTTGTGAAAGTTACAATTTTATAGTAGGGACCAAATCTTCCCATAAGGATTGCAACTATCAACGGACCGCCTGCAAGACCCAATTTAACGCTTTGTGGTAAGAATGGAAATGCAATAGGGATTGAGCCGAATATAATTCCCAAAACAATTCCTAAGAATATTGTAATAAGATTCGGAGTGTTGAGTCTCTTCATAGAATTTACCAAAAGAGCAGTAACCTTTTCAACATTTGCTTCC
>JAGBSA010000137.1 GCA_017632095.1 Bacteroidales bacterium
ACAAAAGAATGATAAACACTATCCCGGAAATTGGTGATAAGAAAGCAGCAATCCTCAACAAGGAACTTGGTTTATCGTGCTTAAAAGACTTATTTGAATACTTCCCTTACCGATACGTCGATAGAAGTAAGTTTACTAAGATTGCAGAAATTGTTTCCACCGACGTACATACGCTTTTAATCGGAAAGGTTATTGGAAAGCAAATAGTGGGTGCAGGAAAGGCACAACGCCTTGTTGTAACCATTGCCGACGAAACAGGAGTTATCGACTTAGTTTTTTTTAGCGGGTTACAATGGCTAAGTAATAGTTTTGTACATAAAGAAATCTATGTAGTGTTTGGAAAACCTACTTACTTCAACGGAATTTACAATATCACACACCCTGAATTTGAGAAATTCAATCCAAACAAAGACTACAAAAAAGACAAATTCATTCCAATGTACAACACAAGCGAGAGAATGAAAAAGTCATTCCTCAACTCCAAACAGCTATCCGATTTAATAAAAAAAGCATTGAGTCGTTTTTCTTGTGAAATCGAAGAAACACTTCCTGAATACATCATAAAACAAAACCATCTTATCTCACGCAAAGAAGCAATCCTCAATATGCACTTCCCTATTAACGAAGAGAATTTGGCAAGAGCAAAGTTTAGATTAAAATTTGAGGAATTCTTCTTCATGCAATTAGAACACCTTGTCATTAGAGCAAATAGACGAAAGAAAGCAAGAGGTTTTGTATTTGAGAAAGTGGGCGATTACTTTAATGAATTCTTTAATCAGCATCTTCCTTTCGAACTGACAAATGCCCAAAAACGCGTAGTAAAAGAAATAAGGAACGATATGCGTTCAGGAGGGCAAATGAACAGACTTCTTCAGGGCGATGTAGGTAGCGGAAAAACCTTAGTAGCTCTTCTAAGCATGTTGATAGCACTAGACAACAATTATCAAGCTACAATACTTGCTCCAACAGAAATTCTTGCCGGACAACACTTTCAAAGCATCTGCAAATTCCTTGGGGATATGAATGTAACCGTAGCTCTTTTGACAGGAAGCAACAAAGGAAAGAGCAGAAAAACTCTTCTAAACGATTTAGCGAATGGAACAATCAATATCTTGGTTGGAACACATGCCATTTTGGAAGATGAAGTCATATTTAAGAATCTTGGACTTGTCGTAATAGATGAGCAACACCGCTTCGGAGTTGAGCAAAGAGCTAAGATGTGGTCAAAAAACACTATTCCACCTCATATATTGGTTATGACTGCAACACCGATTTGTCGAACCCTTGCAATGACTCTATATGGCGATTTGGAGTATTCCGTAATTGATGAACTACCTGCAGGACGTAAACCTATATTTACAACTCATCTTTTCGACAGAGACATCTTGCGACTGTTCGCTTTCATGCACGAACAAATAGGATTAGGACGACAAATCTACATTGTATATCCACTAATCAAAGAAAGCGAAAAATTAGACCTTAAAGACCTTATGGACGGTTACGAAAGCATTGTAAGGGAATTTCCTTTGCCGAAATTCCAAATAAGTATCGTTCACGGGCAAATGAAAGCCGAGGATAAGGAATATGAAATGCGTCGATTCAAACAAGGAATTACCAATATAATGGTTGCAACTACTGTCATAGAAGTTGGTGTCGATGTTCCAAATGCAACAGTTATGGTAATCGAAAACGCAGAACGATTTGGGCTTGCTCAATTACACCAACTCAGAGGTAGAGTTGGACGCGGTGGAGAACAGAGTTATTGTATCCTTAGAACGAAAGACGAACTTTCTTCCGAGGCTCAATTCCGTATAAACACGATGTGCAGCACTAATGACGGATTTAAGATTTCTCAAGCAGACCTTCAATTGCGTGGACCGGGAGATATGTCCGGCACACAACAGAGTGGTGTTCTCAATCTCAAGATTGCCGATATTGTAAAGGACGAAGGATTGTTGTTTCAGATAAGACAGCTTGTTCAAGACTTAGTTGAATATGATCCATTCCTAGAAGCGCCACAACATCTCATACTTAGGAAATTCTTTTTCGAGAAACACAAAATCAGCGACTTCTCAATGATTTCTTAAATCTTGAAGTCAGTTTATCAATATTATCATATAGATATTTTATCACGAACATTGCGAGAATAGAAAACACAAATCGCAAAACAAAAACAAAGAAAGCATTTGCTCCAATACCAATCATGAGCAAGTGATCTTCGATTATCGAATGGAAAAGACTGAGAAATGCCAGCGAAAGGAAGATATCACGTTTTGCAATAGGCTTTTCTTTACTTTCTGCAACAATTAAGCCGCCTCCATAGGCCAATCCAAGCGTCATTCCTATGATTGTTATCGGTACAACCTTAGGAGAAATCCCTATAAAGCCGACAACAGGCGACAAAACCTTTTCTAAGAACCTCAAAAAACCGATTCGCTCCAATATTTCAAGCAAAACAACCAAAGAAAGCACAACCAAGGCTATTGTAATATACTTTTTCACCTCTCCTATTCCCCATTCAAGCCAAGAAGATGAAGTCTGGGTAAATTCCATCATGCTTACAGTTGAAGTACACAAAGAAAAACGCATACAGATTTGAGCAGTTATCAAAGCAAACAGGTATCCTGACACAAAACGTATAAGAAATATAGGAAGGAATTTACAACCTGCTTTGACGCATATAGGAATCTCTATAAGGAATGTATGAGCGAATAACATAAGAGAGGTAAGCGTTGTAACCTGTGCAACAGTCATCGCCCCATCTAACTGAAGCGACGAAAGGGTTAGAAGACCTCCATAAATATTGCTTAACATTGTAACACCCCAAACAAGCCCCATCTCTCCGGGAAGCCCAAGCGGTTGCATCAAAGGAGAAAGCAGATAACCCACATAGTGCATCAAACCCGTTTCTTCTAAAATTTTGACAAGCAAACTCACAGGTATCATTATCTTAAAAAAGACACTGCAAGCCGAAAGCCACTTTTTCAATATGCGATTCAACGTATCGTTTATATTCAATCTTTGCATCGTGATTTGTTATAGTGAGGGTGATAAAGCATAATAGTCTCTCGAAGGTGCTGAATATCGAGATGGGTATATATTTCTGTGGAAAGGATACTTTGATGTCCCATCATGTCTTTCACAACGACCAAATTAGCGCCCCCTTTTACCAATTCAGTCGCAAAAGAGTGCCTTAGGGTATGCGGATGTATGTTTTTATTTATTCCAGCTCTTTTTGTAACATCTTTAATCATCATAAAGACATACTGACGCGTCAATTTACCACCGCGATGATTCAAAAAAATAAATCCTTTACTTGTTTTGTTAGGAGTAATCAAGCTTCTGTGGTTATCTATAAAGTATCGCAAATGTTTCAACGCACTTTCACCAATTGGAACTAAGCGTTCCTTGTTTCCTTTTCCCAATACCTTTATGTATTCGTAAGTCCAATAAACGTCACTCGTTCTCATATTCAACAGTTCGCTTATTCTAAGACCGCAAGAGTAAAGAACCTCGATTATTAACGAATCTCTATAACCTTGAAACGTGCTTACATCAATCAAAGACAGCATTTTATTAACCTCAGAATCGGAAAGAACAACAGGAAGTTTCTTTTCCATTTTGGCAGTCTCCAAATCCTCACAAGGATTGTTCACAACCTCGTCTTCAATCAAAAGATACTTAAAGAAACCTCTTATTCCGCTTATTATCCTTCTTTGAGTACTGACCTTCAACATACGTTCTTCTTGATTACGTCCTCCTCCTGTAACTATACTACTAAGAAATTCACGCAAGTGTTTCAACTCTGTGGTTTGTGGAGTTATGCTTGGATAATTGCTTTCCATAAAAGAGAAGAACTTATTGCAATCATCAAGATAAGCATTCAAGGTATTGATAGAATGAGAACGCTCCATAAGTTGATAAGACTTAAATCCCGGCAAATACTTTCGCCATACAGACAAAGCACCCCCAGAGTTTACATCTCCATCTTTTTGAACGACTTCCATTAGTATTTGATTTGTGTTTTCTAAAACTTGATTTTACCTTTCTAAATCTTCGTTTTAATTTACTGAAACTTGATTTTGTTTTTCTGAATCTTCGTTTTATTTTTATGGAACTTGATTCTATTTTTCTATCTCTTGAAATGGGATTCTCTACCTTTAATCTTCAAAATTTGCACTGCCAACTTTATTCATCAAAAACATTACTCTATTGGCTTTGCGATTAAGTCTTCTATCCGGCGATGCAGGATTTCTTTTTAACGGATTGGGCAAAGCGCTCGCCAAAAGTGCAGCTTGACGCTTGCTTAACTTACTTGCCGAAACTCCAAAGTAGTGTTGAGCAGCCGCTTCCACGCCATAGATTCCGTCTCCCAGCTCTACAACATTCAAATACACCTCCATAATCCTCTCTTTGCTCCAAATAGCTTCAATCAACACCGTTTGGTAAACCTCCAATCCTTTTCTCAGATAATTCCTTCCATGCCATAGAAAGACATTTTTTGCAGTCTGTTGACTTATTGTACTAGCTCCTCTTGGCCTCTTACCACTTCGTTTTGCGTCTTCCCTTGCTCGCTTTATCTCTTCGAAATCAAAACCATTGTGATTTCTGAATCTATTATCCTCTGCCGCCATTGCAGCTTTCACCATGTTCGGAGAAATTTCCTCAAAGCTCACCCAGTCTTTTTTTAACCTCAATTTACGATTGTCATCAAAGGTTTGCTCAAAGCATCTCTGCACCATCAAAAACGTAATCGGGGGATTGACAAACTTATATAATAAGGTAAGAAATAGAGTCAAAATTATGTACGAGAGAATCAAAATTCCGAACCATTTGAACAACAATTTGAATGTTATTTTTCTTAAAATACCAAATCCCATATTAAATTCTGTTATCTTGTATTGACCGATTATCGTCTTTTTTCTTGCAAAAATACAAAATATGTTTTCAAAAACTGCGTTTGACTCAAAAATATTACATACCTTTGCAAAATTATGAAGAGAGCATTTTTAATTTTATATATATTGATTGCCGTTTTGGGAGTTTCTTGTTCGAGTAAACACAAAAAACTCTTGGAAAGCAACGATCAAGATGCCAAATTCGAGGCGGCAATGAAGGCTTACGAAAGAAAAGACTTCTTTCACGCAACTCAGTTGTTTGAAAACCTTCTTCTACACTCAAGAGGACGAGAGAAAGCTGAGCTTGTAAATTTGTATTACGGCAAATCCCTATTAGGAAGTAAAGATTACTATTCGGCAGCTTATCAATTTGAAAGTTTCGTTAAGTGGTTTCCTTACTCAAAGTATGCAGAGGAAGCATTGTTTCAAGCAGCCTATTGTAAATATCTTGAATCTCCCGATTACTCTCTTGATCAAAAACTGACAAGACAAGCAATTGACAACTTCCAATCGTACATTGATAAATACCCAAAGTCAGAAAGAGTTGCTGAAGCTAACAAACTAATGGACGAATTGAGAGAAAAACTTATCAAAAAGGACTATACAAACGCATATAACTACTATAAGACAGAGGCATATCAAGCAGCACAAACCAGTCTTAAGAATTTCTTAAACAATTATCCCGATGCAACACAGTATAGAGAAGATGCAATGTATTATATTGTGCTTGCAGGCTATGAATATGCCGAAAAGAGCATAGAAAACAAACAAAAGGAACGTTATGAAGCCGTAGTGATGGATTACGAACGCTATAACGTTTATTTTTCTAATATGTCTGATAAATCGAAAGCTGAAAAGCTTCAAGCAATTTACGAAGACGCAAAGAACAAATTAAAGAATATAAACAGCACAGTCAATAAAGAGAATTAGGAATTATGGATTACAAAAAGACAAA
>JAGBSA010000138.1 GCA_017632095.1 Bacteroidales bacterium
ATAAACCTTTTTGTAATGTCCTTTCAAGGTTTGTAGTTTCTCTCCGCTGTTTGCATCCCATATAATAACGGTTTTGCGATCTGAACAGCTTGCCAAATATTTTCCATTAGGACTTAAATGAATAGAGCCCATACTTTCGACTCCTCTTTCTAAGGTTTTTATTTTTTGTCCGCTGTTTACATCCCATATAACTAACCCTTCATTTTCATATTCACTATAATACACTTCTCCTGATGATTCAAAAGTCTCTGTCATACTACCTATCAAATAATTTCCGTCAAGACTCCAACACACGGATAATACCATGTCTAAATTAGCTTCCAACGTTTTGAGTATTTTACCATTATTTGCATTCCATATAATAACGTTTCCATCATCTGAACCGCTTGCCAAATACTTTCCGTCGGGACTCCAACGAACAGAATTAACACCTCTTGAATGTCCGTACAAGGTTTGGAGTCTTTCTCTCGTACTTAAATCTCTTATGATAATAGTTCCGTCCTTTGAACCGCTTGCCAAATATTTTCCATCGGGACTGAAAGTTAATGAATTTACGCTTTCCGAATGTCCGAACAAGGTTGTAAGTCTTTCTCCGGTCTCTACATCACATATTTTAATCTTTCCATCTGAGAAAGCTCCAAGTAAATACTCTCCATCAGGACTCCAAATCAAGGAATTGGCTTCTTGAAAATTTGTTGTCAAGACTGTGTTTATTTCTCCCGTTTTTACGTCCCATATACAAACGTTTCCGTATCCCGAACTACTTGCAAAATATCTTCCGTCGGGACTCCAACTAACTGCTTCAATTGTTCCAGAATTCAATTTGAAGGAAAATAAACATTTGAAGTCTTTTTCATTTTGTGCGAAAAGCGTTCCGAAATTCGCAAACAAAGTTGCAAATACTGCAAACAAGCTTAAAAATCTTCTTGTCTTCATATCATTTGTTTTAATCAACGAATAATTATCTGCTTGCAAAGATAGAAAACTTTCATATACCGACAAAATTCTCTCTCGCAAAGGTTGAAAAGTCGCAAAGGCTGATTTCAAAGGACTACAAGTCAACGAGACAACAAGACACCAAGAATTGCGACCTTTGCGTCTTTGCGAGAGACTACTGAATCTTACTCTCAGAATTTCCCCGGTAAGTGGTAATGGTATTACCAGTAAGTGATAATGGTATTACCAGTAAGTGATAATGGTGTTATCAGTAAGTGATAATGGTGTTATCACGCTGTGATAATCGGATTATCAAGCCGTGGAAAATTTTTGATACGGCGTTTGGGGATTTTTTGCCTTACTTTGGCTTTTATCAAAGGACTGCGAGACTAAGAGACAACAAGATTTGCGAGCTTTGAAACTTGTAGTCTCGCAGTCTTGTTGACTTGTTGACTAATCAGACTTCTTTCGTGAGATTCGCGAAACCTCCTCCTATTCGACGTAAAGCAAAAGTCCTTTAAGGTATTCGCCTTCGGGGTGAAATATACTTTGAGGGTGATCGAGTCCTGCTTCGAGTCGTTTTATGATTCTGACCTTTCTGCCCGATAGTGCGGCACATGAGAATACCATTGTATTGAAATCTTCGCTCGAAACGGCTTGGGAGCATGAGAAGGTGAAGAGTAAGCCTCCTGAAGCTATCTTTTCGATTGCTTTACGGTTGATTGCACGGTAGCCTTTGAGGGCTTGCTGACGGTGTCTTTGGTGTTTGGCAAACGCAGGCGGGTCTAAGATTATCAAGTCGTAGCGTCCTTGTTCTATATCGTCAAGATATTTTAATACATCGGCAGTTTCTCCTCTATGAATTGAAGATTGCGGGAAATTCTCTTTTGCATTGCTTTCACAGATTGCCACTGCTCGCGATGAAATATCAACGCTGACCACTTCTTTTGCTCCTCCTTTTATTGCCGAAAGAGAAAAGCCTCCTGTATATGCAAAGGTGTTCAAGACTTTTTTGCCTTTTGACATTTCGCAAACAAGTTTTCGGTTGTCTTTTTGGTCTATAAAGAAGCCTGTCTTTTGACCTAAGGCGTAGTCTATTTTGTATCGTATTCCGTTTTCCAAGGCATACCAATCTTCTTCAAGGGTTCCGAACATGAATTCGTCTTTTGCGATTATTCCTTCTTGCTTTGGCAAAGTTGATGAGGACTTACAATAAATCGCTTTGCAATTATCTTGCAATATCTCTTTTAATGCTTGTACTATTTCTTCTTTCAACAAGTACATTCCTATGCTGTGAAATTGCACTACGACCAATCCGTCATAATAATCCGCTATAAGCGATGGCATAAAGTCTCCTTCTCCATTCACAAGACGAAATATTGTTGTGTCCTTATCGGTAAACATACCTATGGTTTGGCGTAATTCGACTGCGGTTCTTATCCTTTCTAATACAAATCCGTAGTCTATTCTTTCGTTTTCAAAACTCAATACCTTTACTGCTATGCTTCCGTTCTGCCAATGCCCTATGCAAAGAAATTCTCCTTCGGAAGAAAACACTCTTACCAAGTCTCCTTCTTCTATGTCTTTGTCTTTGCTTTTCAATGCTCCTGAAAATATCCATGGGTGTTTGCGTGACAAGGATTTCTCTTTACCTCGCAATAGTATTGCTCTTTTTGGATTTGTCATATCTTGGTTTCTGTTGTTCGTTTTTTACGCTTCTATGTCTTTGGCAAAGGTAAGAATTTTATGCGAATTTGAAGCGTTTTGACGAATTCAAGTTTTGGCAAATTAAAACCAAGATTCAGCAGATTGAATTCAAGTTTCAATAAATTAAAACGAAGACTTATTTTTAGGGAATAGAAATTCTACTGACTTAAACTTAGAATCGATTATAGGCAAAAAAAGAACGCAGACCATAAAGCCTGCGTCCGTCAATCTAATTAAAAATTAAAATTATGAAAAAAAGTTTGTTTACTTAATGAAACCGCTTCTTCTTAACAATGCTTTATTAGTTGGCTCTTGTCCACGGAAAGCTTTGTAAAGTTCCATTGGGTGTTTCTTACCACCTTTTGAAAGAATATTTTGACGGAATGAATTTGCAACTTCTTGATTGAAGATTCCTTTTTCTTGGAATAAAGAGAAAGCATCTGCATCAAGAACTTCTGCCCATTTATATCCATAATATCCTGCTGCATATCCACC
>JAGBSA010000012.1 GCA_017632095.1 Bacteroidales bacterium
ATTCTTCCGTTAAGAGAAACGTCGAGACGGTGTCCGTTTTTGTCGAAATTCTTCCTGTAATCCGCATTAAGACGTCCCCAAGATGAGAATGCGTCGTTTGTAGTCTCCGATTCATAGAAACTTTCCAAGAAATCGTCTTTTATATCTGTTTCTAATAGGAAATCTCTTCTTGCTCTTGTTCCTAAAGCTTTTGAATTGCTCCAATTAGGATATATACTTGCCGATACTCCGAAGGTGCTTGTCGAGTCTATATCGTAGTCTACGTTGAGTGAAAACCAACCTCCGAGTGAACTGTTTTCGTTTTCGCTTGTCGTCTCTTCGTGATAAACCGTGTCTTTCCCGCCTTGAGCGTTGTCAGTGAAAGATGTGGCATATCCACTGCTGCTTGTAGAAGAGTTTCTTATGTTAAGGCTCGAATAAATACCTATGGAGAGTTTTTCGTTTGCCCAAACGTATGAGATATGCGGGCTTACATCCAATCGAGAGTTGATTCCACTACCGAAACTTATGAAATGGTTTTTCTTAATCTTGGTATTAGTAACAATGTTTATTACTCCGCAACCCGATGTATTGGCGTATTTTGCACTCGGATGCGTGATTACCTCGATTTTTTTCAAGGCATTGGCAGGCAGATTCTCCAAAAAGGTTTTCAAACCGTCGGCTTGGATTTTCGAAGGCTTGTCGTTGAGCCATACTTCGACGCATGAAGTTCCTTGAAGAGTGATATTGCCCTCTGCATCAACTTGTACGCCGGGTGCATTTTGCAAAGCGTCTGTCGTTGTGCCGGTTTGTATTGCAGGATCGTCCTCTACGCTGTACACAGTCTTTTCTCCTTCCATCGAGAACAAAGGTCGCTCAGCCACAATTTCAACTTCGGATAATGTTTCAGGAGATGGCTCCAAATAAAGCGTACCCAAATCCGTTTTATCTTTGACTTCTATATTCTTTAACAGGGTTTTATAGCCGATGAACGAAACTCTCAAGATGTAGTTCCCGTCTTTGATTTTTCTGATTACGAATTTACCTTTTTCATTTGCAGTTGCACCGGCAACCAATGAACTATCCGACGGATTCAAAAGCGTAACGTTGGTAAACATTGCGGCTTCTTTGGTTTTGCTGTCTTTGATTTCGCCTCTTATCTGTGCATTCAACCCAAGCGAAGCAAAGAACAAAACCATGAAAATCAAAATCTGTCTTTTATATAAGCTAATCATATTGAATCTGTTTTTATGTTCGTGTTATCAATGTAAAGTTCAGTATCATAATTTTACTATTTTGCAAAAGTATTATTTATTTTTATTACAGCAAAATAAAACACTGAAAAAATGAAATCAAGAAACAGAAAAACGAAATCAAGAAAGAAAAAAATGTTTCTTGATTTCATCGGATTGTTTCTTTGTTGTATCTTTGCACATAAACACAGTGAATTATGCTAAGCAGATTATGTCTTGTTTTTTCAATGATTTTGCTTTCGCTTGCTTGCTTTTCTCAAAGTAAAGCCGACAAGGATTTTGAAAAAGCGAGAACCTTTTTTATTGAAGGCAAGGATGATAAAGCCGAAGAGTTGTTGCACAAGATTGCAGACAAGTATCCTGATTATTATCCTGCGTATTTGGCATTGGGAGAGATGTATTTTGCAAAGGGAAACTTTGATGCGGCAAAGCGAGAATTGATTTACGTTGTGCAAAGTGATGAACGCTATGATTTGAATGCTTATCGCAAATTGGCGGATATTTACGAAAGAGAAAAGAATCTTGACAGTGCTTTACTCTGTTTGGAATCTTATTTGCGATTTCTTCCAAGCGGTGAACGCAATCAAAAGAAAAGAGATGAGGTGTCGCATAAGGCAGACTGCATTCGATTTAGAAAACAAGCCTTACTTAATCCCGTTGAGTTCAATCCTCAAAACATGGGTGCGAATGTAAACAGCGAAAATGACGAATACCTTGCCACAATGACGGCTGACCAATCGGCTTTGTTGTTTACTCGTCAAACTCCCGTCGTTTCAGGTAAAAGACCTGAGGAAGGCTTCTTTATTTCCTACAAATCAGGGGAGCAATGGCAGAAAGCAGAGATGTTGCCGGGCGTTCTCAACTCTGGATACAACGAAGGGGCGGCTTGTCTTTCTCCTGACGGAAGATACATCTACTTTACAAGGTGTGGTGCGGAGAAAGGTTGGGGTAGTTGTGATATTTACAGAAGTGAGAAAAAGGGAAGTTATTGGTCGGAACCTGAAAACTTGGGTTCAAATGTCAATTCCCCTGCTTGGGATGCTCAACCGACAATTGCATCAGACGGAAGAACGCTTTTCTTTGTGTCGAATCGAAGTGGTGGATTTGGAGAAAGCGATATTTACTACACATATCTTAAAGATGACGGCACATGGACAAAAGCCAAAAATTGCGGAGCAGTAATCAATACTCCGGGTAAAGAGATGTCGCCTTTTATTCACCCATCGAATCAAATGCTTTACTTTTCTTCTGACTACCATTGCGGAATGGGCGGCTTGGATATTTTCTTTTCAGAATTGGAAAGCGGCAAATTCTCAACTCCTACAAACATTGGCTATCCGATAAACACCGAAGCGGATGAAAGCAGTTTGATTGTAAGTCCGCAAGGAGACTATGCGATTTATGCAAGCAAGCAAAACGATTGTCGAGGCGGCTTGGATTTGTATCGATTTGAGCTTTACGAACAAGCACGTCCGATTGCGGTAACATACGTCAAGGGATTGATTGTCGATTCTCAAACAAGAAAGCCGGTCAATGCAAAGTTTGAGATACGCAATCTTGAAAACGGACGAATAGTTTCTTCAGGTATTTCCGACAAAGTAAATGGTGAATATTTGGTTTGTCTTCCTGTTGGTGCCGATTATGCTTTCTCTGCAACGGCTGAGGGTTATCTTTTCCATTCTGAAAACTTTACTTTGAGCAATGTAGATGGTAGTAAGTCATATCATAAAGATATAGAGATCGAACGAATAAATATTGGTACAGGACTTGTTTTGAATAATATATTCTTTGAATCTAATAGTAGTCATTTGTTAAAAGAGTCCTTTGCAGAGTTGAATACATTGGTTAAATTGTTGAGTGAAAATCCTAATCTGAGAGTTGAGATAGGTGGACATACAGATGATGTTGGTAATTCGGAGTATAATATGACGCTTTCGCAACAAAGAGCAGATGCGGTGAAGTCTTATTTGGTTGAAAAGGGAATTGCTCCTCAGAGATTGCAAAGCAAGGGTTATGGATTTTCAAAACCTGTTGTCGAAAATAAAGATGAAGAATCGAGAGCTAAGAATAGAAGAACTGAAATAACAATTATAGGGAAATGATAGAAAAGAATATAAATTTGGAAGGCGTAGATTTGCTTTCGTTTTTTGGTGTGAATGAACGTAATCTTAATTTCTTGAGGATATTGTTTCCTGCGGTGATTTTGGTTCAAAGAGGTGATAATCTCATTATTAAAGGTAATGATACAGAGGTTGAAGAATTTGATGTGTTCTTTCAAAATTTAGTTCGCCGTTTTCATTTGGAACAAGAATTGAACGAGAATATCATAATGCAGGTTAGGAATGGTGTGGCAGGAATGGACGAGGGAAAAGATGAGATTTTGGTTTATGGACAAAATGGTTTGAAGGTGAAGCCACGAACTCAGAATCAACGTAAAATGGTTGAGGAAATAGAGAAAAACGATATGCTTTTCGCACTAGGTCCTGCAGGAAGTGGTAAGACATATACAGCAGTTGCTTTGGCAGTAAGAGCATTGAAAGCAAAGCAAGTAAGAAGAATCGTTCTGACTCGTCCTGCGGTTGAAGCAGGTGAAAATCTTGGTTTCTTACCAGGGGATATGAAAGATAAATTAGACCCATATCTTCAACCTCTTTACGATGCTTTGCGAGATATGCTTTCGTGGCAGAGATTGGAAAGATTGATTGAGGATAGGACAATTGAGATTGCACCTTTGGCATTTATGAGAGGACGAACCTTAGACAAGGCTTTCGTAATCTTAGACGAAGCTCAAAATGCTACAATGACGCAATTGAAGATGTTTTTGACCAGAATGGGAAAATGTTCCAAGTTTATAATCACAGGAGACTGCACTCAGGTGGATTTACCAAAGAATCAACAATCGGGATTGTTGCCAACGGTTGAACGTTTGAAGCATATAAAGGATATATCTGTTGTAAGGTTAGAGTCTTCTGACATTGTGAGACATCCACTTGTGTCAAAGATTGTTGAAGCTCTCGATTAGATTTATTAAAAGGGTGTATGAGAAAAATAATCCGAAGTTTTATTTTATTGTTTCTTCCTTTTGTTTTGTCAAGTGTTTGTTTTGCTCAATCGGGAATAAGATTTGAACAAAACAAAGGACAATGGGATAATAGGATTCTTTATATGGCAAGATTGGAAAACGGTTTCGTTTTCGTACAAGACGAAGGTTTGCTGTTTACTTACTCATCGCTTACTCCACATGCTCATTCTGATTTAGAGCACCAACATAATGATACAACATATCTTCGTCATGCGTTTTTGTTAAAGCCTATGGGTATGATGTCTCAAACACCTGAGGCATCAGAACTTCTACAAGGATATTCCAACTATTTTATTGGTAGTGATAAAAGCAAATGGAAAAGTAATGTTCCTGCTTATGGCTCTATTCTTTACAAGAATGTGTATAATGGAATTGATTGGAGGGTGTATGGAATTGAGGGAGAATTGAAGCATGAGTTTGTTTTGAAACCACAATCCGAAGTTTCAGATATTCGTCTCTTGTATTCGGGAGTACAAAACAAAGAATTACGCGACGGAAACTTGATTTTAACACTCGCATTCGGTGAAGTAGTCGAACAAAAACCCTATGCGTATCAACTTATCGATGGAAGAAAGGTTGAGGTTGAAGTATCGTTCGAATTGTTTGATGATGCAGTTGGATATGTTGTTGGAAATTACGATAGAAACAAAGAATTGGTAATCGATCCTGCACTTATATTCTCCACATATTCGGGTTCTACGGCAGACAACTGGGGATTTACTGCAACATACGATGATTATGGAAATCTTTACTCTGGTTCTATTGTTGAAGGGATTGGATATCCGACAACCATTGGTGCGTTTAGTGATTATTTTAGTGGGATATGGGATTGTGCTGTGACGAAATTTTCTGCAGATGGTTCACAAATGCTTTACTCAACTTACTTTGGGGGTGATTATAGCGAGATGCCTCATAGTATGATAGTAAACAGTTACGATGAATTGGTGGTTTTTGGAACTACAGGTAGCTTTAATTTCCCTACAACCGACGGTGCATATCAGAGATACTTCTCTCAAGGAACTACTGTCTCATATGACGGAACGGTTCTTTTTCCTCATGGAGTGGATATTTACGTTACTAGATTCAGTACTGACGGTACGGAAATGAAAGCTTCAACTTACGTTGGTGGTTCGGGAAATGATGGTTTGAACTATCGTGAAAGATATAATATGTCTTCAATTTTGACATATGTAGGTAACGATTCGCTATATGCAAACTATGGAGACGGAGCAAGAGGCGAACTGATAACAGATGATAGGAATAATATATATGTAGGAAGTTCTACTTTCTCTACTGATTTTCCAACAACAGCATCTGCATTTCAATCTACGTTGGGAGGAGAGCAAGATGGTATTGTCTTTAAGTTGGATTATACACTTGGAACATTGATTTTCTCATCTTATTTTGGAGGAAGCGGAGACGATGCTGTTTTTAGCATAGATACGGATTCGGAATATCGTTTGTACGTTACTGGAGGTACTGTGTCAAATGACTTTCCTACAACAACGGGTGCTTATTCTACAACTCACAATGGCGGTGCTGTAGATGCGTTTCTTGCACTTGTTTCTTATGATGGTTCACAATTGTTACGCTCTACATACTTCGGTTCAGACGCTTTCGACTTATCTTATTTTGTAAGGACGGATAGATACAATAATCCGCACATTTTCGGACAGACAAAGGCAAGTGGAACAACGTTAGTTTACAATGCACAATATAATATCCCAAATAGCGGGCAGTTTATCACAAAATTCAATCCTAATTTGGATAGTATCGAGTTTAGTACTGTCTTTGGGACGGGCAATAATCAAATAAATATATCTCCAACAGGCTTTTCTGTTGATGTATGTGGTAGAATCTATATATCGGGTTGGGGACGTTTGTTTAAGTATTTGCCAAATCTGCCTTCTGTTTTTGGAACAAGAAATATGCAACTTA
>JAGBSA010000139.1 GCA_017632095.1 Bacteroidales bacterium
AGACTTTGGAACAGCCAACTCCATCGTAATATGCAATGATAAGGTTGTTGTAGATGAGCCGTCAATTGTGGCTGTTGATCAATCAACAAAAAAAATCCTTGCAGTAGGTAAAAAAGCCATGCAGATGGATGGTAAAACCCATGATGCAATAAAAACAATTCGTCCGCTAAGAGACGGAGTTATCGCAGATTTTGATATGGCGAATGATATGATTCGTGAATTGATACGAATGATAAACATGAAAAAAACTATCATTCCGCCATCTTTGAAAATGGTTATCTGTATTCCGAGTGGTATTACCAATGTTGAAGAGCGTGCAGTAAGAGATGCAGCAGAGCAAGCAGGAGCTAAAGACGTTAGATTGATACATGAGCCAATGGCAGCAGCGATTGGTATCGGTATAGACGTGCTTGAGCCTGTTGGAAACATGATTATCGATATCGGAGGGGGAACTAGCGAAATTGCTGTCATAGCTTTAGGCGGTATTGTCTGCAATAAGTCTATCAGAATCGCAGGAGACGAATTCAATCAGGACATTATAGACTACATGCGTAAGCAACACAATATTCATATAGGTGAAAGAATGGCAGAAAAGATAAAAATAGCAGTTGGAGCAGCCATTCCGGAATTGAGTAATCCACCTGAGGATTTCGCAGTTCAAGGACGTGATGTCTTGACAGGAATTCCTAAGGAGTTGCATGTAAACTACAAGGAAATAGCTCATGCTTTGGATAAGTCTATTGCAAAAGTTGAAAGTGCAGTTCTTGAAGCCTTGGCAATGACACCTCCAGAACTCGCATCGGATATTTATCACACAGGTATATATCTTGCAGGTGGTGGAGCCTTACTTAAAGGCTTAGATGTAAGATTGCAAGCTAAAACCAAATTGCCTGTACATGTTGCAGAAGATCCTTTGAGAGCAGTAGCAAGAGGAACAGGTATGGCGTTGAAACACTATGATGAATACACATTCCTTATAAAGTAAATAACAAAACGAATAAAAATCGGAGTACTTCTTGATAAGATTAGAAGCACTCCGATTTTTTATTTTTCCAAAATCGTATGAAAACAAGAGAAAAACAAATAACAAGAATCACACTCATTGGAAGCGTGGTCAATCTCTTGCTTGCATTGTTCAAACTCTTGGCAGGTGTTGTTGGTCGTAGTGGAGCAATCTTGGCAGACGGTGTTCATTCACTTAGCGATTTGGCAAGCGATATAGTGGTTTTAGTTTTTGTTCCGATGTCTTCAAAAGACAAAGATTCAAAACATAAATATGGACATGGTAAATTTGAAACCCTTGCCACGCTTATTGTAAGCATAATCCTAATTGTAATATCTGCACAACTGATTATTGAATCTGTAGAAAAGATAGTGGGCTTTCTTCGAGGTGAAGTCATACCACAGCCCGGTGTAATCGCATTGGTTGCAGCTGTTATCTCGATTCTCTCAAAGGAAATCTTATATCGTTACACCTACTTTGTGGGAGAGAAAACAAATTCCGAAGTTTGTAAGGCTAATGCTTGGCATCATCGTTC
>JAGBSA010000140.1 GCA_017632095.1 Bacteroidales bacterium
AATAAAACCATGAATACATTTAGATTGGGTGGTGTACACCCTGAAGAGAATAAGTTGGCTAGAAATCATAAAACGGAAACTTTTGCTTTGCCGTCAAAGGCTGTTGTGTTTGTCAGCCAGCATCTAGGAGCTCCATCTACACCTGTTGTACAGAAAGGCGATAGAGTTAAAACTGGTCAGTTAATAGCAAAAGCTGAAGCATTTATATGTGCAAACACTCATTCACCTTACACAGGTACCATAACGAAAATAGACATGGCTGCTGACTTTAACGGTTATAAGAGACCAGCTTTTTATATTGATGTAGAGGAAGATGAATGGGATGAAGGGATAGACACATCTGATACAATAGTTCGAGAAATAAAATTAGAGCCTAAGGAAATCATAGAAAGGATAAAAGATAGAGGTATAGTAGGACTTGGAGGAGCAGCCTTCCCTACTCATGTTAAGTATATGATTCCTGATGACAAGAAAGCAGAATATTTGATTATAAATGCAGTTGAGTGTGAGCCATATTTGACATCAGACAATAGAGTGATGATGGAAAATGGTGAAGAGGTGTTGATTGGTATCGAAATAATGAAAAAAGCATTAGGCGTAAGCTGTGCAAAAGTCGGCATAGAAAACAACAAACCTGAGGCTATAGCTCACATGAAGAAATTAGCAGCATCTTACAATGGAATAGAAATAGTGCCATTAAAGACTAAGTATCCGCAAGGTGCAGAAAAGCAATTAGTGTATGCTTTGACTCAAAGAGAAGTCCCAAGTGGTAAATTGCCGATTGAAGTCGGTTGTGTGGTGAATAACGTTGGTACAGCTTTGTCTATCTATCAGGCTGTGCAGAAAAACCGTCCTCTTATCGACAATGTGCTTACCTATACGGGTAAAAGCGTTAAGGAAAGCAAGAATCTTTTGGTCAGAGTAGGAACACCGATTCGTTCTGTTATAGATTATTGCGGCGGATTGCCGGAAGACACAGGCAAAGTCATAAGTGGTGGTCCTATGATGGGAAAAGCAATGGTTAATCTCGATGCTCCGACTGTCAAAACCACATCAAGCATCTTGGTTATGAGCGAAAAAGAGGCTAGACGTAAGGAAGAAACCAATTGTTTGCGTTGTGGTAAATGCGTATCGGCTTGTCCGATGGGTTTAGAGCCAATTCAGTTAGCCTTACTTTCGAAACAACAACGTTGGGAGGAAGCAGAGAAGGAGTGTGCCATGGATTGCATAGAATGTGGTTGCTGTTTGTTCACTTGTCCTGCAGGACAGCCATTGTTAGACTTGATTCGTGTGGCTAAAAACAACATAGGGGTAATCAGAAGAGAAAGAAGCAAAAAGTAAATTGCGATGAAAAAAGCCCTGTTCCTTTCGTTTATAATGATGTTTGCTTGTTTGCTATTGCAGGCTCAAGAAGAGGAACAAGCAACATACTTTAACGAAATATACCAATACTCTTTGAGCTATCCGAAATCATGGGAAGGCGAGGAGAATGAAGAAAACGGGACAGCAACATTTTATGTGCCATTGCAGGAAGGTGAAACTGTTTATAAACAATTACAGATAAGTGTAGCAAGATGGGAAGAAGGAGATTTGAATGATTTTTTGCAAGCCACCTTTATTGAAGATGATTTGCGAAAGCTTTTTCCTGATATAACGATTCGAGATTTGGGCGGATTCAATTCAATAGATAAAGAAACACATTCCTTTGAACTGAACTACACAATGAACGAAGAGAAAATCACGACTTTGTATTATATGCAGAAAACCGCAGACATAGTATGTATAATTTTGGCAGAGTCGCCTCAAAACGAATATGCCGTTTATAAAGAAAAATATTTGGAGATTATAAACTCACTTATAATCCATTGAAACTAAAAAATAAAAACATAAACACAATATGGGATTACTTACAGTATCGGGCTCTCCTCACGTTCAGAGCAAAGAGACAACCAAATCAATAATGTGGAACGTTGTAATAGCGTTACTGCCAGCCTTATTAGTAGGTATATATTACTTTGGCTTCAGAGTATTGTCGCTAACCTTGGTATCTATTGCGGCATGCTTGTTGTTCGAATGGTTAATTCAAAAATTCCTGCTTAAAGGCAAGGAAACAATAAGCGATGGGTCTGCTGTGATAACAGGAATCTTGCTTGCGTTCAATCTACCTTCAGATGTGCCGTCTTATATCGTCGTAATAGGAGCATTTGTTGCGATAGCCATAGGCAAGATGACCTTTGGAGGCTTGGGCAAAAACCCATTCAATCCGGCATTGGTTGGACGTGTTTTCTTGTTTCTTTCATTCCCAACCGAAGTAGCGAAGTCTGAGTGGCCTAAACCGCAACCTTTATTCGATAGTAAGGTAGTTGATGCTTTGAGTGGTCCGACTCCATTGGCAGAAATCGGGGCAAAAAGCTCACAAAATTTGGATGCCTTGCAACTATTTCTTGGTTCAACAGGCGGAAGCTTTGGAGAAGTAGCAGCAATTGCAATCTTGCTTGGAGGAATCTACCTTTTGATAAGACGAGTAATCACTTGGCATATACCGGTTACTTTCATAGCATCGGCAGGTCTGTTTGCAGGCATACTATGGCTTTGTGGCGTAACAGTAAATCCTGTATATCATCTGTTAGCAGGAGGATTGATGTTAGGAGCAGTCTTTATGGCGACAGATATGGTAACGAGTCCGGTAACTAAAAAGGGACAACTGATATTTGGAGTAGGCTGTGGATTGCTTACAATTTTGTTCCGTTGTTTCGGACCTATGCCAGAGGGAGTTTCTTTCGCAATTCTTATCATGAATGCTTTGACTCCGCTTATCAATAAGATGTGTAAACCGAAACGATTCGGATATTAACAAACCCAAATACCGAGAGAGATATGGCAAAGATGGAATCTTCATTAAAGAATATGATTTTGAGTTTGACGCTTATTTCGTTAAGTGCCTCTGCACTTTTGGCTGGTGGATATGTCTTGACGAAAGAACCAATCGATAAGGCGGCTCAAGACAAAAAAAATAACGCAATAAAAGAAGTCTTACCAAAAGGCGACATAACAATAGAAGAAGCCGTTGAGATAAAACTTGAAGGCTATGAAGATGCTTTTGTGATTTATCCTGCAAAACAAGGCGATAAATTAGTCGGCTGTGCTATTGAAACCTACGACAACAATGGTTACGGTGGTAAAATTAAAACCATGGTAGGTTTAGACGCCGAAGGAAAAGTTATAAACTACTCTATATTGGAGATGAACGAAACTCCGGGATTGGGAGCCAAAGCAACGGATTGGTTTAAGGAAAAAGGAGACATCAGAGGTAAGAATCCGTCAGATGCAAGTTTCAAAGTAACAAAAGATGGAGGAGAAATCGATGCAATAACAGCTTCAACCATCACCTCAAGAGCCTTTATCGCATCTATAACAAAAGCATACGAAGCATTCGTTAAGTATCAAGAACAATAAAAAAAACTTACAGCAATGAACAAATTTAAGATAGTAATAAACGGAATCATCAAAGAAAACCCTGTATTCTGCCTTTTGCTCGGAATGTGTCCTACTTTGGGAACAACCACATCGGCAATCAACGGTATGGGAATGGGATTATGTACAACCTTTGTTTTGATTTGTTCGAACGCAGTCATCTCTTTGCTCAAGAATGTCGTGCCAGACAAAGTGCGAATCCCTGCATTCATAGTCATAATCGCTTCTTTCGTAACCTTGTTGCAACTTTGCATGCAAGCATACCTGCCTTCGTTGTACGAAAGTCTCGGATTATTCATTCCGCTCATCGTTGTAAACTGTTTGATCCTTGGAAGAGCAGAATCATTCGCCAGCCGCAACACACCGATCGACTCCATATTTGACGGAATCGGCATGGGATTAGGATTTACCTTAGGTTTGACCACACTTGGTTTGATAAGAGAACTATTGGGCAATGGTTCAATATTTGGATATAAGTTCATAGGAGAAGCAGACGGTATGATAATTTTCGTACTCGCACCCGGAGCATTCATCGTTCTTGGTTATTTGATTGCATTGGTTAATAGATTGAAATCGAAGTAAAGATATATATATCCTTATATCTAAACATAAAAGCAGCCGTATCTTGATAAAAGATGCGGCTGCTTTGTTTTTCTCCACTAAAATCAAGAGTTACCGCCAACAACTCTTCGTTTTAATTTTCTAAAACCAAGAAAGAAAAAATTAAAACTTCGTTTCAGTGATAGCAAAACGAAGAGTTATTTTAGCCTACTCACGAAGCGTTTTTTCATAATATGGATTTGCGAAAATTATTGAAAGCAAAAGAGGGATTATTTTTAATTTTATTTTGCAGAAAACCAAAGTTTTTATATCTTTGCGAAAGATTTATTTATTTCAAAAGCAGGATATGAAAACAGCAATCTTTATCCTCGGCAAAAATAACTTCATTTGAGTAGGATGTTTGCTTTTCTTATCTTGTGCAAACATCGGTAAAATAAATCCAAACAAGTCTGAAATAAGTTCAATGAATAAAAAATATGTTAGTAATATATCAAAATTAAATAATAAACATAAGTAAGATATGAAGATTACGAAATTAAAGATTGCATTTATCTTAGGATTATTTGTGTGTTTGCCGTTTTTATCTAAGGCTCAATACGATACGATGTATATAAACAATGCCTACAGAAGTCAATATATGTTTCCTGAACTGAAAAGCCCTGCTTGCCAACAAGTGATTGAAGATTTCAAGTTTTGGAATGGAGGAACATTGAATATGATATGTCAGAGTCACGGGGTAGGAGTTTATGAAAATTGTGTCAAAAAGATTGGGCATAGGTTTGATATAACAACAGACACCGTAAAACTGATAGGTACAGGAATACTTATGAGTTCTCCTAGGACTATGCTTCCGAATATTCCTGATTATGACAGTATAACAGTGAGTATTTGGAACTCAAACTTGACCACGGAATTATATTCCAAGCGAGTATTCAGGGCAACCTATCATCCTGACTTACCTTGGGAAGAACGAAGACAAGAACAAGCTATTCTTGAAGTTTTGTTTAATGATACCATTGCGCTAACAGAAAGTTTTTATGTTATAGTTTCCACTCCTTGTTATGATAGTCAAGAAGAAACTAAAACTTGGATTCATGGAATACTTGCAAGACCTGATGACTATAATGTTGAGACAGGGGTGATAGATTATGGTTATAATCCAAAGTATTATCCAACGCTTATGTGGTGTGATGGAAGAGAGCCTATACAACTTGATTTCCCTGACACTTGTTACTATGTTCAGGAATTTCTTTCAACTTGTGTGGGTTGCGATGAACTGATGTATCCGGAATGTGCTTACGAGCCACACTACGAATACCCAATGATTTTTCAAGCAGCGGGAATATTCCCAATCAAGGCTGTTGAAAACGGAGTGGTGGAAGACTCAGTCAATTCTGCTATTTCAAGAGTTGAACTTGAAAACAGAGTAACTATTTCTCCAATTCCTGCAAAAGATGTGTTAAACATAAGTTGTGATGATAATATTATCGGAATTGAGATTAGGGACGAGGTTGGTCGATTGT
>JAGBSA010000141.1 GCA_017632095.1 Bacteroidales bacterium
ATCAAGAAAAAAAATAAAAAAATAAAACGAATATTGGGTTTACTAAAACGAAGTTTCAGTAAAATAAAACGAAGAATTAAAAAATTAAAACGACGTTCCATCATCTTCTTTCAAAGGTTTATTTTCAAAAAAGGTTTCCGTTTCATTGTTAATCTTGGAACCAATCAATTGTTCTGTCGGTGAGGCAATCATATCGTTCACTCTGTTTTCGAATCTCACGAATTGGCTAATGAAATTCAAGCGAACCTCTCCTACTTCTCCCGCTCTGTGTTTTGCAAGTATTACATCGGCAGCCTTTTCGTCCCCTTCCTCTCCGTAATAGTGCGGACGATAAATGAACATTACTATATCGGCATCTTGTTCTATCGCTCCTGACTCTCTCAAGTCACTTAATACCGGTTTCTTACTTCCACCTCTTGTTTCAACAGCACGAGATAATTGCGATAATGCCAAAACCGGTATGCCTAATTCCTTAGATAAAGCCTTTAATTGACGAGATATGTATGATATTTCTTGCTCACGATTTCCTCCCTTGGCAGCATCTCCGCCGTGCATCAACTGTAAGTAGTCTATGAATATCATCTGAATATCATACTTCTGCTTTAGTCTTCGGCATTTGGCGCGTAATTCGAATATTGTCAAATTTGGATTATCGTCTATGTAGATTGGAGCTTTAACCAAGGCTTGTGTCTTTTCGCGAATCATGGTTTTTTCCCACTCTTCCAACTTTCCTTTGCTCTTAAACCTTCGTCCGTTTACACTAGTCTCGGCAGATATTAGTCTTGAAGTAAGTTCCCCTGCTGTCATCTCAAGAGAGAAGATTGCAACTGCTTTATTGAAATCCACAGCCATATTTCTTGCCATTGAGATTGCAAGTGCTGTTTTTCCCATTGCAGGACGGGCAGCCAATATGATAAGGGTTCCTTTTTGAAATCCACCGATTTTGTTATCCAAATCTCTGAAACCGGTTAAAAGACCTGAAGCATCTTCTGTGGAAATCTGTGATTTTTCTATTTCGTTTATTGTATTACGAATAAGAACATCCATTCCTAAGACATCGGAATTAAAGTTGCTATCATTTATTTCCAAGAACTTGGTTTCTGTTTTATCCAACAAATCCAATACGTCTTTGGTTTCATCGTATGAATCACGTAATGTCTCTGTGGAGACACGAATCAATTCCCTTTGGATATACTTTTCAGACAACAATCTGACGTGATACTCTATGTGAGCGGCAGAAGTAATTCTCGATGTTAAGCTTGCTAACTTATAATTTCCTCCTACAATTTCGAGAGAGCCGTTTTTCTGCAGACGCTCTGAAACTGTCAATATATCAACAGGCTTTCCCTCTGCAAAAAGAGAACTGATTGCTCGAAATATTTCGGCATGTTCTTCTAAGTAAAAGTACTCTGGTTTTACTATATCAATAGAATTGCTCAGTGCGTCCTGGTCTAAAATCAACGCCCCTAGCACTGACTCTTCCACATCAATCAATTGAGGTGGCTTATTACCACCATTCATGGCAAAGGCTTGCTCGTATGTCATTCTTGCTCTCGCAGGACGATTCTGTTTTGTAGTGTTCTCCATATTGAGTGCAAAGATATGATTTTTTTCTTAGATAGAATCATTCATTGTGATAAGGCTCTCCTTTCAATATTGTGAAACCTCTGTATAGTTGTTCAACGAATAGCAGTCTTATCATTTGGTGAGAGAATGTCATTTTGCTGATTGACAATTTTTCTGTGGCTTGTGCATAAACCCTCTCAGAGAATCCAAACGCTCCTCCGACAACAAAAGCCAAGGTTCTGACAGATGCGTTCATTTGTTTCTCAAGATATTTCGAAAACTCAACGCTTGAATATTCTTTTCCTTTCTCATCTAGCAACACAACCTTATCTGCCTTAGCTGTTTGTTTCAAAATCAGTTCTGCTTCTTTGTCTTTCAGTTCTGCAACAGAGAGTGTCTTTGCGTTTTTAACATCTGGCAAAACTATCATCTCAAAATTGACATAATGAACCAATCTTTTGAGATAAATATCCAAAGCCTCTGTCAAATATTTCTCTGCATTCTTGCCAACAACTATAAGTTTTATATTCATCTCTTTAGTTTTTTGAGAAGTGAATAAAGCATTGAGTTTTTCTTTTCTATCACCATATAAGGTGTTTGCTCTGCTCCAAAGTGTCGAATGAAGGTTTCGATTGATTTCATCGAAGAACCGTTGAAGTCATATTCCTTAATACCTTTTTCTGAGCAAACTTTCAAAATATGCCATAGCAAAAGGCTTGCTGCATTTGAACTTCTGTATTTAGAATCTGAGCCAGAGAATATCCCTTGGCAAACCTCATCATCAAAAATCACATAAGCAACAGAATGAACATTGCCTTCCTTATCGCAAATTGCAAACTTACCGCTCATATTCCTCTTACAAGCTTCCGCATCTATACGTTCAAACTGCTCATACGAAAAGGGACATTTCAAGCCCTGTCTTTTATAAGTCATACCGTTCACATTATAGAATTCCTTTGAGGATAAATCTGTTCTAATCACAAATTCTTCTTTCTCAAGTTGGCGAATACGCTTACGAACCGACTTATCAAGTTGAGAAAATAAGTAATCCAAATCATTAAGCTTGGTAAAACGATAAGTATATCTTGTTGTCTGAGAGTAGTTGTTCCACAAAAAGCCCAGCCACGAAGAATAGCTATGATGAATCTTTGAAACAAAATATGCAGGCTTTATTTCGTTTAATCGTTTTGCAAAATACTCCATCGCTTTTATTTCAAGCGAATAACGGTTTTGCCTTGTCATATTTTCGGGATAAGCAATCCAAAATCCTGTAATGGGAGTTAACTGTGGGGGTAATATCGTTTTGAATCCATATTTTTTGCATTCACAATAAGGCATTGCCGCAAGCACCCTATCCCCTTCCTTATATAGAATAACCGTCCAAGCATTCCCATAGACAGCATCAAGCCACCAAGGCTTCAAAAACACTGGCATTTCTGTATTTTGCGAACAAAACACTTCGTAAACTTCCCTTGTGTTCATCTTTTCTTACAAATAATTCTTCAATCTTAAACGCAAGTCTGACAAAACGTTCATATAGTTTATATAAGCCTTATAAGGACTGTCATAATGATTGAAATACTTATGTACATCGCCATCTGAGAACCATTTTGTGCACATATAGTAGAAATTATCTGAGGTTTGCAGTTTTCTCCACACCTTTAACAATTTCTCATCTTTGCTCTTGCTGACTGCACTTCCCAATTCATACAATTGTTCAAAGGCATCATTTTGCAGATTGTTTCCAAGCCATGCCGTCAAATCCCTTTCCTCATCTGCCCAACTCATTGGCAAAATAGAACTCACACAATCCTTTGGTTCATATCTTGATATCAATTCCGATGGTGTAGCAAAATCAAAATCGCTATTCTCAAATACTTCAAACGGTAAGCGTTCCAAGAAGTCGAATATGCCTGTTTCCTTCCATTGATGTTCGCCAAAGGTTTCATAATCCATAAAAAGATTAACACAATCAGGTGCTTCCAACTGATTTAACCAAGAGACAAACTTATCACACGTCAAAGGATAACCTTGCCAAGAGGTTTGAGAGAATCGAAATGCGATATCATCACTCAATTGGTAGTTTTTGAGAAGAAGAAACA
>JAGBSA010000013.1 GCA_017632095.1 Bacteroidales bacterium
AAGACTACTACTTTCTATATGATGACCGGTTTGATTAAGCCTTTCTCGGGGCGTGTCTTTTTGGACGATACGGATATTACAAAGATGCCTATGTATAAGCGTTCGCAGCTTGGTGTGGGTTATTTGGCTCAAGAGGCTTCTGTGTTTAGGAATATGTCGGTTGAGGACAACATTATGTCGGTCTTGGAGTTTAAGTATGCCGATGCGAATGTAAGGAAAGAAAAAATGGAATCGCTTTTGGCAGAGTTTCATCTTACTCATATTCGTAAGAATAACGGCAATCAATTGTCGGGAGGGGAGAGACGGCGTTGCGAAATCGCAAGAGCCTTGGCGGCAGATCCTAAGTTTGTGTTGTTGGACGAGCCTTTTGCAGGTGTAGATCCTATTGCGGTGCAAGATATTCAAGAGATTGTACGAGATTTGAAGAATAGGAATATAGGAGTCTTGATTACAGACCACAATGTGCATGAGACGCTTTCGATAACCAATAGGGCGTATTTGTTAATCGAGGGTTCTGTTTTCCGACACGGCACTCCTGAGGAATTGGCTACCGATGTTGAGGTGAGAACCAAGTACTTGGGTGATGATTTTGTTTTAAGATAGTTTGTTATGTTGCTGATTTATACCGACAAACTGACGAATCGTCTTGGTTATACTTTGAATCTTGTTTTCAGAGAGCTGATGGGTACGGACTATTCGATAACTACGGATAAGGAGTATTTTATTGAAAGTTCTCTTCCAAAGTTGTCGTACTCTAATCATAAGTTGTGTGATGAAGTGTTTTTGTGTAAGACGGATCTTTTGTTTCATACGACGATAGGACTTCAAGAGTTGAATTATTTTGAGCAAGATGGTTTGCCTTATATCTTTAGAACGTATTCTTCTGACTCGGTTTGCAATTATGATGTCTTAGCTGCTGTGTTCTATCTTGTCTCTCGATATGAGGAGTATCTTCCTTTTATCAAGGACGAGCATGCTCGGTTTAAGGCTGAGGATAGTTTGGCTTATAAGAAAGGCTTTTTGGAGAAACCTGTGGTGAATATATGGGTGGAGGAACTTAAAGTTAAATTGTTGGAGCGTTACTCTGATATGGCGTTTAAGGAAAAGGTTTTTACTTTTGTCAATACTATTGATGTGGATTCGGTGTTCTCTTATGTCGGAAAGGGCTTTGGTCGTACGCTTATCGGCTTTGGAAGGGATTTGATAAAGGGTAATTTTGATTTGTGTTTGAAAAGGCTGCGTGTGTTGTTGGGCAGGGAGCAAGATCCTTATGATACGTTTGATTATATCATAGATTTGTTGAAGAGATATAAGGTAAATACGATTTTCTTTGTTTTGTTTGGCTATTATGGTCGTTATGACAAGAATATATCTCCTTATAATAGCAAATTTCAACGTCTGATAAAGGAGTTATGTGACTATGCTAAGGTGGGGATTCATCCTTCGTATGAGAGTTTTGAGGAACCTGAGTTGATAAATGGGCAGATAAAGATGTTGAAGTCTGTATTGAAAAAGCCGATTGAGAGATCAAGGTTTCATTATCTGAGATTCCGTTTGCCTGAGTCGTACAGAACGTTGCTTGAAAACAGTATTGAGGGGGATTATTCTATGGGTTATCCTAACTATGTGGGATTTCGTGCCGGGATATGCAGTAGTTTTAATTTCTATGATTTGGCTCTGGATTTTGAAACCAAATTGCGAATATTTCCGTTTGCATATATGGACGTTGCTTTGAAGAATGGCTTGCAGATGTCTTCAGATGAGGCTTTGTTGAAGATAAAGTCGCTTGTTGATGAGGTGGAAAAGGTGAAGGGTGTTTTTGTTAGTGTATGGCACAATGAGAGTTTGTCTGATCAAATGGAGTGGAAGGGATGGCGAGAGGTGTATGAGAAAGCGATGGGGTATATAGCGGAGAAACGTAGATAGTGTATTATTATAATTAAATAGGTATTATGATAGTTGTAACGGGTGTTGCTGGTTTTATTGGTAGCTGTATGTTAAGTAAACTCAATAGAGAGGGAATTACTGATGTGGTAATTGTTGATGATTTCTCGAAAAAGGATAAGTCGATTAATTACGAGAGGTTGAAATATTCTAAACAGATAGATAGAAGTGAGTTTATTGAGTGGTTTGAATTAAATGCTGCTTCGGTAGATGCTGTTTGTCATTTGGGAGCTCGTACAGATACTACGGAATTTGATTGGGAGGTTTTCTTGAAACTTAATTTGGATTATACGAAGAGTATTTGGAGAATTTGTACTCAAAACAATATTCCTATGGTTTATGCTTCCTCTGCTGCAACATACGGTGGTGGTGAATTGGGATATGATGATGATTTGACGAAAATTCCTCTCCTTCAACCATTAAATCCTTACGGTCGTTCAAAGCAAGAGTTTGATGTGTGTGCTTTGGCTCAGGAGAATACGCCTCCTTTTTGGGCGGGATTGAAGTTTTTTAATGTTTATGGACCTAATGAATATCATAAGGGAAGAATGGCTTCGGTTGTGATGCATTCTTATAATCAGATAAGAGAAACAGGTTTGGTTAAGTTGTTCCGTTCTCATAGGAGCGATTTTCAAGATGGTATGCAGATGAGGGACTTTGTCTATGTTTTAGATGTTGTTGATGTGTTGTATTTCTTGTTGATGAATAGACCAAAGTCTGATATTTATAATTTGGGTAGCGGTAAGGCTCGTAGTTTCTATGATTTGGCTGCTGCTACTTTTGATGCTATGGGAGAGAAGGTAAATATTGAGTATATTGATATTCCGATTGACATAAGGGATAAGTATCAGTATTTTACCGAGGCTAATATGGAAAAGTTGAAATCGGTAGGTTATTCTAAGGCTTTTCATACTTTGGAAGAGGGCGTGAGAGATTATGTGCAGAATTATTTGATTGGTCACAGATATTTTTAAGGATATGAATTACAAGGCTAAGTTACATGATATTAAAGCTTTTGTTTTTGATTATGATGGTGTGATAAGTGATGGCAATATTTGGTCGGCAAATGATCAGATAATCGTCAGAAGTGGTAATGTCAAAGATGGATATGCTTTACAATATGCGTTGAGAAAGGGATATGTGGTTGCGATTCTTTCAGGCGGCAACGGGGAAAGTATTAGGTCAAGAATGAAGATGTTGGGAATTGAAGATGTGTATTTGGGCTCTCATCGCAAGAAAGAGATTTTTGAAAAGTTCTTAGCCGAAAAGAATCTTAAGGCTGAGCAGGTTTTGTATGTGGGTGATGATATTCCGGATTATGATGTTATGCAAATGGTTGGAGTGGCTGCATGCCCTGCTGATGCTGCTGAAGAGATAAAATCGATTGCGGATTATATATCTCACAAACAAGGAGGTCAAGGTTGTGTGAGAGATGTTATAGAACAGGTTCTGCGTTTGCAAGGACAATGGTTTCACGAAGATGCTAAAGCATGGTAAAATCGTTAGCGAGATTTGTTATCCTTTGTGTATTGTTCCTTTATTCTTGGATCGGTGTTTTCGCTCAAGAAAAGAAGGACTTTACAGCTAAGGCAACGTATTATCAGAATAGATTTGAGAATAGAAGAACTTCTTCGGGAGAAATCTTTTCTCAAAAGAAATATACTGCGGCACATAAAACATTGCCTCTAAATACATTGGTGAGAGTTACTCACTTGTCTAATGGTCGTTCTGTTTTGCTTAAGGTAAATGACCGTTGCCCTCGTGCAGGAGTTATCGATTTGTCTTATATTGCAGCACAAAGAATATTGCTCCATAAGACTGGTACAGCAAAGGTAAAAGTAGAACTGTTAGGTGATGAGTACATGGAATTGTGGGAAAAACAAAATGATTTGTTTGAGATGTTTGATAGGGCAGAGATGAATGATAGTGTGAGAAATCGAGATTTAGATTCTGTTATATTTGCGAAGGGAAATAAATATGAGCAGACGTTTCTTTTTACTTATTATGTGAGATTGGCAACTGCTGCAAATAAGAATGAAGCAAAGATGATTATACATCAATTGCCTGAAATTTACAAGAATCGTGCTAAGGCGGTGAAAGTGTATAATGAGAATTTTTACTATATAAATATAGGACCGTTTATATCAGTGGAATCGGCGGAAGATGCTGTTGAAAACCTCAAAAAAAACTACCCTTTAGCTCATTTGATTAAAAAGAAAGATAATTAACCGAAGGAATTAAAGGCTTGAATTACAGCAATTATTGCTTTGGGAAAATGAAAGAATGATAAAAAAAACGGATAAGATTTCGTTTGTAAAAAGAATTTAGTTACCTTTGCAGTGCCACTTCTTGCAATATTTTTTTGCATAGAAGTTGTATTGCTGAGAAAAAAAATAGTATATGTGGAGTTTTTTGGTACTATTTAAGTACGAACATTTTAATATATCAAAGAGAAATATCGGACTAGCTGTAGTTCTGCTGGTTTCCGTTGTTTTGGGAG
>JAGBSA010000142.1 GCA_017632095.1 Bacteroidales bacterium
GGTTTATCCGCTTGGAAACGGATTTGAGTGCGAGGGAGTAAAAGTTTTGTTGATTGGAGGCGGCGTAGGCGTTGCACCACTCTTGCATTTGGCAAAATGTTTCCAAGAAAAAAACATACGTCCTCAAATTCTATTGGGTTATAGAGGCGAATCGCAAATGTTTGACAACGAAGTGTTCGCTCAATCTGGAGATTTGTTTATCAGTACCCAAGACGGAAGCCATGGAGAAAAAGGATTGGTAACAGAACACAGCGTTTTTGCAAATCAATTTGACGCAGTATATACTTGCGGACCAACTCCTATGATGAGAGCCGTTGCTGAAAATTGCGAAAAACGAGGAATCAAGTGTTTTGTGTCTTTGGAAAACAAAATGGCTTGCGGAATCGGAGCCTGTCTGTGTTGTGTTCAACAAACCACAAGCGGACATAAATGTACTTGCACAGAAGGTCCGGTATTCGATTCCAAAGAAATAGTATGGTAAAACAAGTAAAGAGAATGATATGGATAAGTTAGAGATAAATATAGGCTCATTAAAATTAAAGAATCCCGTAATGACAGCCTCCGGAACCTTTGGTTATGGAGAGGAATATATGGATTTTTACGACGTTCAAATGCTTGGAGGAATCATAGTCAAGGGAACGACAGGTGAACACAGAGAAGGGAACCCCGCAGTCAGAATGTGCGAAACGCCAATGGGTATGATAAATGCCGTAGGTTTGCAAAACAAAGGCGTGGATTACTTTTGCGAACACACCTATCCAAGAATTAAAGATTATAAAACAAATGTCATAGTAAACGTTTCAGGTTCGAGCATAGAGGAATACTGCACCGTTGCCGAGAAAGTAGCAATGCTTGAAAATATTCCTGCAATAGAATTGAACATCTCTTGTCCTAACGTAAAGAAAGGAGGAATGGGTTTCGGCACAAATCCAGCTATGGCAGCCGAAGTTGTTTCTCACGTTCGCAAAGTTTATCCTAAACATCTAATAGTAAAACTCACGCCAAACGTAAGCTCGATTGCAGAGATAGCACAAGCAGTTGAAGGAGCGGGAGCAGATTCCCTATCGATGATAAACACAGTGCTTGCAATGGCAGTTGATGCAGAGAAACGCAAAGCAGTATTGTCAACCGTTACAGCAGGCTTATCTGGTCCTGCAATCAAACCTATAGGCTTGCGATGTGTATATCAAGCTTCCAAAGTGGTGAAAATACCGATTATAGGCTTAGGTGGAATCACCAATGCAACCGATGCAATAGAGTATATCTTGGCAGGAGCAAGTGCTATTCAGATAGGATCACAGAACTTCGTCAATCCATTTGTCGGAAAAGAAGTCATAGAAGGAATGAAAGAGTATTTGGACAGACACAATCTAAAACACATACACGAAATCAAAGGCGTAATTTAGTGGATAGCTGTAATTTATAAACCCCAAAGCCACAGCGTTAAATTGAAATTTGAATCCAAAACGCTGTGGCTTTGTTTTATGAAAACAGAACTTGAAATAAAAAAATCCGAGAAAAATTTGGCTGATTCGAAAATAAGTAGTACTTTTGCAAAACGAAAACAGAGTGCGGGGTAGAGCAGAGGTAGCTCGTCGGGCTCATAACCCGGAGGTCGTAGGTTCGAGTCCTGCCCCCGCTACCAAAGGAACGAGGAATCGCAATGCGGTTTCTCGTTTTTCTTTTTCTTATCTCCCAATATCCCAAAGTAGCACATAAGAAATCCATACAAAGACACGCAATTTGTAGAGCAAAAATCACTGCAAAAAAAGCCCGTTTTTGAGCTGATTTCTTCAAATTTTAGTAAAATAAAACCTTGTTTTTTGAAATTAAAACTTTGTTTTTCCAAAATAAAACAAAGAAATAAAAAATTAAAACGCCGTTTCGAATTACTCAAACGGCATTTGCGAAAATTTATCCTTGAATTTGATGTGCTTTAATCTAAAACAGACGAGAATTTCTCAGTACTTCATTTTAACAAAACAAATGTTAAAATCTTGCAAGCCTTGATAACCGATTGCTTGTTCGAAAGGAAAAGTTTTTCTACTTTTGTGCTGACAAGACGAATTGAACGTATAAAACAACAGAGATTAAGAAGTTGAAAATTTTAAGTTTGTTTGCAGTGCTTGCGACTTTGTTTTGTAAACTTCGAAATGCTTTTCGCTCAAGAGCAAATATCATTAAAACATTTCAAAACTTTGGAAGGACATTTCTATTTACTCAATTCCGTTGTTTGGAGTCCCGACGGCAAATATTTGGTAAATGCTTCGGTGGACGCAATCGTTAAAATATGGTGCGTAGAGTAATGATTTATATGTACAAGGTGAAAAGATAGGAGCCAGTGTCTTGATTTCGTTCTCCCAAACGTTTGTTTTACTTTTGTGAATCTTGTTTTGCGGAATATAAAAGGAAAACCTCCTTTGTTATAAACTCGGGAGGTTTTATTGTGGTTTTGTAATAGGTTTATTCCAAGCCTTTGATGGCAAACAGTGCTGAGAGTCCCATGCCGTATTCAAGGCATTGTTCGTCCACATCGAAGTTTGCCGTGTGCAGATTGGTGATTTGTTTGTCTTTTATCTTGGTTCCCAATCGCCAATAGCACGCCGGAATTCTTTGAGCAAAGTATGAGAAATCCTCTGCGGTCATTCTCATATTTATATCCAAGACATTCTCTTTTCCTATGTATGATTCCGCCCATTCTTTGCTTGCTTTGACTAATTCGGAATCGTTATTTACAAAAGGATAACCGTGATCGATGAATACGTCTGCTTCGGCTCCGTATGCTTTTGCGGTATTTTCGGCTATTCGATGTATGTGTTGGTGGGCTTGTTTGCGCCAATCTTCGTCGAATGTTCTGATTATACATTCTAAATCGACTTTTGAAGGAATTATATTTGTTCTTCCTTCTGCTATAAAGCGACCTACGGAAAAGGTTGTCGGCATTGTCGGGTTGGCATTTCTGCTTACAAGGGTTTGAAGTGCTAATACTACATGTGAGGCTGCTACAATCGGGTCGGTGTTTAGCTCAGGTGTCGCTCCATGTCCTCCTTTGCCTCGCACTTCTATGTAGATTTCGTCTGTTGAGGCCATGTATTTGCCTTCTTTTATGCCGATTTGTCCCGTCTCCATTTCGGGTGTGGTGTGCAATGCAAAAATTTTTGACGGGGTTTCGTCTTTGAAGATTCCTGCGTTAAGCATTGTGATTGCTCCTCCGGGATAGTGCTCTTCTGAGGGTTGGAAGATAAACATTACTTTGCCGCCAAAGTGTTCTCGAAGTTCGGATAGTATGCGTATTGTGCCTATTAGGATTGCCATGTGTACGTCGTGGCCGCATGCGTGCATAACTCCTTCGTTTAGGCTTTTGAATGGTAGGTTTGTTTTCTCTTTTATGGGTAGTGCGTCCATGTCTGCTCTCAATGCAACGCAGTTGTTCGAAGGTAATTCGCCGACTATGTAACCGCAAATGCCATGTCCGGCGATGTTTCTTTGATATGAAACACCTTTTATGTTGTCTAGTTGTTGACAAATAAAGTCTGCTGTGTTTTTTTCTTGTTTTGAAAGTTCTGGATATTGGTGCAGATGTCTGCGAATAGCAATAACATCATCTAAGTGATGCAATGCGGATTTTTGTATAATTTCTTGGATTCTCATAGAGCCACATTGCGGACTCGAACCGCAGACCTACGCATTACGAATGCGGCGCTCTACCAACTGAGCTAAAGTGGCATGCTCAGCTATCTGAGGTTTTGAAGTAGTGTCCTCGCAGGGACTCGAACCCTGGACCCATTGATTAAGAGTCAATTGCTCTACCAGCTGAGCTACGAAGACATGTGCACTAAAGGAAGTTTCGCTTCCATTTGCGTTTGCAAAGGTAGCAATTACTTCTGACTTAACAATATTTTTTTTGAAAAAAGTTTTTGCTTTTCAATTTAAGTCGTTAAAAATCAGAATTTTGTTTTTTGTCTTTCTTTTTTTTAGTTTAACTGTGTCTTCTCTTTGAAAAAAAAGCAATACCTTTGGACGTCTAATTTTGGACTTTAGTTTAAGTAAAATATAACATAGTTTTAAGTTTAAATAATTAAGTTATGACATTTTTATCAGTATTGTTGGAAGCAAGTAATCTAGCTCCGTTTGGATACGGTTTGGCTGGAATCGGTGCAGGACTTGCTGCGATTGGCGCAGGTTTAGGTATCGGAAACATTGGTAAAAGCGGTATGGAAGCTATTGCAAGACAACCAGAGGCTACAGGAGATATTCGTTCTAATATGATTATCGCTGCTGCTTTGGTAGAAGCAGTTGCTTTGTTTGCCAATGTAGTTTGTTTGTTGGTCATTTTGATGAAATAAACAAATTTAGGAATTTACGGCAGCCAGGCTTTTGTTCAGGTTGCTGTTTTTTGATTTTAGATTAATTTTTACGTTAGATATAATATGGGACTATTGACGCCCGGATTGGGTTTATTGTTCTGGATGCTTTTGACGTTCTCTGTGCTTTTGTTCGTTTTGGGTAAATTCGGCTGGCCTGTTGTATTGAGAATGATGAAAGACAGAGAGGAAAATATTAGACAGTCGCTTGAGGCTGCAGACAAGGCTAAATTAGAAATGCAACAACTTCAATGTAATAATGAATTATTGTTGAAGCAGGCTCAAGAGGATAGAGATAAAATGCTGAAAGAAACAAAACTTTTGAAAGAACAAATATTGGAAGATGCAAAAGCAAGTGCCCAAAAAGAAGCTCAAAGAATTATTGCAGACGCTCGCGAAGTTATCAATTATGAGAAATTGCATGCAATGACTGAGTTAAAAAACCAAATTGCTAATCTTTCAATAGAGATTGCTGAAGATTTGTTGAAGCATGAGCTTTCAGACAAACAAAAGAGTAATGAAATAATCGAAGATAGGATTTCGAAGATTAAACTATAATAATTGTGTCGTATGAACAGTTATAAACTTCAAACACGTTACGCTCAATCGTTGTTCGATTTGTCGCAAGAACAAGGCATTTCTTCAAAAGTTTATGAGGATATGTTGTTGGTTATGCAGGTGTGTGTGGAAAATCATGAACTTCGAACAATTCTTAAAAATCCTGTCATCAAATCTGATAACAAGAAAGCTATTGTTAATGATATTTTTCAAAATCATGTGCAGGAATTGTCGCTTGCGTTCATGGATTTGTTGATAGTAAAGCGTCGCGATGTATTGTTGTATGAGATTGCCGAGAAATATACAGAGATTTTTAAGGAATTTAATGGTATAAAGACGGTTCTGATTTCTACGGCAACTGCTTTAGATGACAAAGAGACAGAATTGTTAAAAAATAAGATAGAAACTGAATTGGGTTCGAAGATAGATTTGCAAACAAAGGTAAACCCTAAATTGATTGGTGGATTTTGTTTGCTTGTTGATGGTATGCAATATGATGCTAGCTTTATGAACCAAATTGCTAAGTTGAAAAAGGAGTTTACTAAAAACGTTTACGAAAAGGTATTCTAATATCTTAGAGGTAATGTTTTTAGAGTTGTGAAAATTTTAGTGAAATCAAAAAATAGAGAATTGTAATATGGCAGAAATAAAACCATCAGAGGTAACGGCAATATTACGTAAGCAATTGTCAAACGCAAATCTTGAAATAGGTTTGGAAGAAGTCGGTACTGTTTTGACAGCCGGCGATGGAATTGCACGAGTGTATGGTTTGAATAACGTACAAGCCGGAGAGTTGGTAGAGTTTGAGAATGGAGTGCAGGCAATAGTGCAAAACCTTGAAGAGGATAATGTCGGAGTTGTGGTATTGGGTAATGCTGATTCCATAAGCGAAGGTGACGTGGTTAAAAGAACTAATAGAATTGCTTCAATTAAGGTTGGAGAAGGTTTGTTGGGGAGAGTAATAAATACTATTGGAGAACCGATTGACGGTAAGGGTAAGATAGAAGGTGAGTTGTATGAGATGCCTCTCGAAAGAAAGGCTCCAGGAGTTATCTTTCGTCAACCAGTTGAGGAACCATTGCAAACAGGTTTGAAAGCAGTCGATTCAATGATTCCAATTGGTAGAGGGCAAAGAGAGTTGATTATCGGAGATAGACAAACAGGTAAAACGGCAATCGCTATTGATACTATATTGAATCAAAAAGAATTTTACGATAACGGTAATCCTGTTTATTGTATTTACGTTGCTTGTGGACAAAAAGGTTCTACAGTAGCTAATATTGTTAGAACTTTGGAAGAAAAAGGAGCAATGGCTTATACAGTAGTCTTAGCTGCTACTGCGTCTGATTCTGCTGCGATGCAATTCTACGCACCTTTTGCAGGAGCTGCGATAGGTGAGTATTTCAGAGATACAGGTCGTGCAGCCTTGGTTGTATATGATGATTTGAGTAAACAAGCTGTTGCATATAGAGAAGTGTCATTGTTGCTTCGTCGTCCGCCGGGACGTGAAGCTTATCCAGGAGATGTGTTCTATTTGCACTCAAGATTGTTGGAAAGAGCTGGA
>JAGBSA010000143.1 GCA_017632095.1 Bacteroidales bacterium
AAATTAGAGTTCCAGACAGTTACAGAAAAATATAAGATTGCATATCTTGATGATGAATTGCCGTTGGAGATTACCTGCAATGCTGAAAAAGCCGATGGTGTTAAAGCAAGTGTAAAATTGTTTCAAGATAGGAAATTGGTTTTTGAGAAACAAATTGAGGTGAATTCTGAACGTTTTTCTCTAACTTTTCCTACTACGGTAAGTTGTTCAAAGTCCGGTATCATTGCATTTAGGGCAGAGATTAGCGGTTTGGAGAATGAAAGCAACAAACATAATAATGTGAAGGAGTTTTTTGTGGAAGTATTGGATTCAAGGCAAAACATAGTTATGCTTTCGGCTGCTCCTCACCCCGATATTTCTGCAATGAAACAAAGCATCGAACTTAATAAAAACTATAGTTTAGAATCGTATTTGTTTTCAGATAGAACGAAGTTGAAAAATCAGCAGATTGATTTGTTGATTGCTCATCAGTTGCCTTATGATTTGGTAAGTTACAACTACCTTTGCTCACTTGCTGAAAAGGGAATTCCGATTTTGTATGTCTTAGGTGGTAAAACGGATTATGCTTTGTTTAATAAATTGAGTACGGGTTTGATTGTAAATCTGTATAATAATAAGTCGATAAGCAATTCTCAAGCTTTGTTTAATCGAAACTTTGCTTTGTTTAATTTGAATCAACAAACCTCTGAAATAATGGAAGATATGCCGCCATTGAATGCTCCTTTGGCTCGTTTTATTCTTTCTTCCAATGTGCAAACTTTGGCTTATCAATATGCTAATGGTTTGAAAACGGAATATCCTTTAATATGTTTTGTGAATGATTCGCAGAATAAGTGTGGTATTATTTGTGGTGAGAATATTTGGAGGTGGAGATTGCAAAATAATTTGATAAATAAGACAAGCGAAGAGTTTGATGATATTGTTCAAAAGATGGTTCGCTATCTTGTAAGCACTGCCGACAAGAGTCTTTTCAGAATTAAACATGATAATATTTTCAATCAAGGTAGTGAGATAACATTTGAGGCAGAGTTATATAATGAGTCGTATCAGTTGGTGAATACTCCTGAGGTGCAAATCGTTGTTAAAGATGCAGCGGGTAAAGATTATAAATATGTGTTTGCAAAGAATGCTAATGCTTACTATTTGAATATGGGTTCGCTTCCTCAAGGTGATTATACATATACGGCAACTACTTCTTTGTCCGGAAAGAATTATGTGGCAAAAGGTGCTTTTGTTGTTGCAGAGACTATTTTGGAATCTGTGGAACTTGTGGCTAATCACTCTATGTTAAAGACTATATCTCAGAAAACAGGAGGGGAGATGGTGTATGCAAAACAGATGGATAGCATTGTTGAATTGATAAAACGTAATGAGTATGTCAAGCCGGTTATTCATTCAGAGGTGAGTAATAATAGGCTGATTGAGAATATTTGGTATTGGTTGGTGATTGTGCTTTGTTTGAGTGGTGAGTGGTTTTTGAGAAAATATTGGGGTAGGATTTAGATTTGAGTTTTCAATATTGTCTTTGGGACAAAATAAAAGCGGAGTTTGTTGATTGTAATTCAAACTCCGCTTTTGTTTTATCTTGTTTTTGTATTAGTCTTTCTTGCTTGCTGCTTTTACGAATGCAACAAAGATTGGACTCGGTTCCTCAACTGTTGAACGGTATTCTGGGTGATATTGAACTCCAACAAAGAATGGGTGTGATGGAATTTCAACTACTTCAACCAAATTGCTATCCGGGTTGATTCCACTAGCAATCATGCCGGCTTGTTCGAAGTTTTCAAGATATGCATTGTTGAATTCGTATCTGTGACGATGTCTTTCGCTTATCAATTCTGCTTGATATGCTGCATAGATTTTTGTATTCTCTTTAAGTTTACAAGGATATGCTCCAAGTCTCATGGTACCTCCCATGTTTTTAATCAACTTTTGTTCTTCCATAATGTCGATTACTGGGTGCGTAGTCGAAGCCATCATTTCCACAGAGTGCGCATCTTTGTAGCCAAGTACGTTTCTGGCAAACTCAATTACCGCACACTGCATTCCTAAGCAAATTCCAAGGAATGGAATGTTGTTTTCGCGAGCATAACGTACCGCCATAATTTTTCCTTCTATGCCTCTGCTTCCAAATCCCGGCGCTACAAGGATGCCATTTAAGCCTTGCAACTCTTCTTCTATGCTTTCAGGATTGTCTTCTAACTTTTCAGAGTGTATCCACTTCACTTTAACTTTGCATTGTGTAGCTGCACCTGCGTGAATGAAAGCTTCAGAAATAGATTTGTAAGCATCTTTCAATTCAACGTACTTTCCAACAAGCCCAATGTTTACTTCGGTTAATGGATTCTTCAATTTATATAAGAAAGATTTCCATTTCTCTAAATTAGCTTCTCCTTTTGCACTTATGCCTAACTTTTTCAATACTTGGATATCAAGACCCTCTTTTAGCATATTAAAAGGTACTTCGTAGATTGTTGGAGCGTCTATGCTCTCTATTACAGATGCTCTGTCAATGTTACAGAATAGCGAAATCTTATCACGAACGCTTTCTGTTAATGTATGTTCTGTTCTGCAAACTATAATATCCGGTTGAACGCCTTGTTGTAATAAATCTTTAACAGAGTGTTGTGTCGGCTTTGTTTTAAGTTCTCCCGCAGCAGCAAGGTAAGGTACATATGTTAAATGAACAACTATTGCGTTGTTTTCAAGTTCCCATTTAAGCTGTCTTATACTTTCTAGGACAGGTAGAGATTCTATGTCGCCAACTGTACCACCTATTTCTGTGATTACAAAATCGAATTTACCCTCTTGACCGAGTAGCTTTATTCTTCTTTTGATTTCGTCTGTTATATGTGGGATTACTTGTACTGTTCCTCCAAGATAATCTCCGCGTCTTTCTTTTTCAATAACGGATTGATAGATTCGTCCTGTTGTAACGTTGTTCGCTTGAGATGT
>JAGBSA010000014.1 GCA_017632095.1 Bacteroidales bacterium
CACACCCCAACGCACTACAAAGAGCCTTTGTAAACGTTGTTTTTCCAGCCCCCATCCCTCCTTCTAAAACAAATACTCTTTCACCTTTACAAACAGACAAAATATCACGAGCAACCGATTCTAATTCTGACAAATCAACACATTCATAAGTTTTAGTCATATCAATCATTTTTTTGTTAGGTGAATGAATGGAATCAACACTTCTTCCATAGAAATACCTCCATGTTGGAATGTGTTTTTATAATACTGCACATAATGATTGTAATTGTTTGGATAAGCAAAGAAATCATTAGCTTTAGCAAAAATATAAGGAGAAAGCATATTCAGTCTTGGCAACAATATATCCTCTGGTTTATTAACCGCGAAAACATCTTTCTCATTATATTCCAACAATCTACAAACCTTATATCTCAAATTTACAGAAGCCTCTTTTGTTGCTTTAATCTTGATTGGCCTATTTACCTTTACCGAGCCATGATCCGTTGTAATGAATATGTTTACATCCTTATTGCTCAAAAACTTCAGAACCTCTAATAATGGAGAGTTAGAAAACCATGCTTGAGTTACACTTCGATAACCCTTTTCATCGTCTGCCAATTCTCTAACCAAATCAGAATCCGTCCTTGCATGAGATAACATATCTATAAAGTTATAAACAATAACGTTTAACTTATTTTTCATAAGGTTTGGCAAATTCTCTATCATCTTTCTACCATAAGACAGATTCAAGACCTTATGATAAGTTGTTTTTATATCGAAACCATTTCGTGCAAGCTGTTTTTGAAGAAATATGTATTCGTTTTGATTTTTATTTCCCTCCTCATCTTCATCTAACCATAAATCAGGATAAGTCTTTTTTATATCATATGGCATCAAGCCTGCGAAAATTGAATTTCTTGCGAACTGTGTAGTTGTTGGAATAATGCTATAATACAATTCTTCTTTCTCTACCCTGAGATATTGTTCCATCATAGGCTGCAAAGCCTTCCATTGGTCAAAACGAAAATTATCTATAACTATCAAAAACGTTGGTTTATCCTCTTTTAACGCAGGAAAAAGTTTCTCTTTCAACAAACGATGAGACAATAATGGTAAATCCTCATTTTCCCCCTTCAACCAAGATTGATATTTTTTCTCATAATACTTGGAAAATTGAAGATTTGCCTCTGTCTTTTGTTGTTTAAGTATTTCAAATATACTTTTATCATTAGATTCAGCAAGTTCAATCTCCCAATAAACAAGTTTTCGATAAATATCAATCCACTCTTCATTATTCATATTCCCCATAAGACGAAGACCGATTTCACGAAATTCTTGTTGATAGTTCATTGTTGATTGCTCACTTACAAGACGACGAGTTTCCAAATGCTTCTTAAGTATCAACAATATCTGATTTGGATTCACAGGTTTGATCAGATAGTCTGATATTTTACTACCTATAGCCTGTTCCATTATATGTTCTTCTTCGCTTTTAGTAATCATAATCACCGGAAGGTTAGGATACTTTGCCTTTATTAAGTTTAAGACTTCCAAACCTGTAAGTCCGGGCATATTTTCATCTAAAAAAACAATATCAATCGTTTTTTCAGACAAAACTTCCAAAGCTTCATTTCCATCAATCGCAGGAATAATCCCATAACCCTTTGCCTCCAAGAAAAGAACATAAGGTTTCAGTAAGTCGATTTCGTCATCGACCCAAAGTATATTAACCATACAAAATTGTTTTACTTGAAATATTCGAAACTAAAACGTTTTCGAAAGAAAAATGTTATGCACCTAAAGAAAAACTATTCAAGAAAATCGACGATTTTACCCTCATCAATGGTAATAGACCTAAACAAATCTACCACCTTTCCATTATCCAACAAAACTATTATTGGTTGTTTCCCCTTAGTTGCAGACAAGAACAAGCCAGCAGGAACAAGGGCCGTAGGCAATTGAGCAACTGCCGTTTCTTTGTAAAACTTCGATATATTTTCACCTTTACCCCAAAAAGCGACAACAAAGTCCGACTTATCCAAATCATGTCTTGCAATCATTACATCTAACTTTATAGCAGTTCTTTTACAATGCTTACAACCTGTAGAGTAAAGACACAAAACCTTTTTCCCTTCTGCAACTTTCAAAGCAGCAAGTTCTTCTTCCAACAATAGAGTATCGAATTTTTCTATATTCAAACTCGCACTCTTATCATACAAAGAGTAAACTATTATGTCTGGTGGGCGAATTATATACGCGGTTGCAACCGGTGCAACAAAGAATGCAATCAACAACCACTTAGAATAGTTTATCTGAAACCCATTTTGCCAAAATAAAAAGTAGGATAAAGCCAACAATACCAAATTTTTGACAATTGTTTGCCCATCTGACAAAATCCAAACCTCACCAAAGCAGTGACAATTATCGGAAGAAACATCAAATAAGAAAGGTTTAAGCAATATATATATGGTAAAACCCAGCAATGTCCCTATAGACAGCCATCGCATCTGCTTTTGGTATATTCCAAACAGCAAAGCCAAACCTATAAAACACTCAAAGCCTATCAACAATCGAGATAAGAATTGAGTAAGATTCCAAGAGAACAATTTATGTTCAAACATAAACATATCGAATGCCTCAATTGACAAATATTTTGAGACAGCCGATATTACAAATACAAGACCTATAAAAACTCTTGCGACAATGCCAATTATTCTCTTTGCTTTCATCTTATTATTACATATCTATACAACCCACATAGGTCGCTTGACCAGGTGCTGCCTTCTTCATAAACTCTGTAAGAGTAATTTCAGAACAATCACCGTTCCAATCATTAACCATAGTGCTCTCTCCGTTATTATATTCGCAATAACAATCGGTAGTATCCATACAAGAAGTAAACGCCAAAGCTGCTCCCACTAGTAGAGAAACAAATAATAACCTTTTCATATCAATATAGTATTTAGCATATACAAACATAGGGAACACTCTCTGAAACAGAAAGTACTCCCTATGTCCTAAATCATTTCTTGATTACTTTTCAACACATTCGAAAGTTCCACCAAGAGTTTCGATGTCTTGCCATTCTGCTGGAAGAGCTTCAGCTGTTATTTCTTCGCAAGTTCCTTCAAATTCAAGAACTTCAACAGTTACACCAGCAACTCCTTCGAATCCTACTGTACAATCGCAGTCAGAAACTGTGTTACAAGCTACAAAACCCATTGTAGCTAAAGCGCCCAATACAAATAATGCTTTTTTCATACTAGTATTAAATTAAAATTCAGTCCTACTCTGTTTTGGGATTTTCGGTTTCTCCCTCGGATTTTATAAATCGTCGTTGCACAGATATATAAAAAAAACAATACACCAAATTAAACAAGCATTTTTTTAATCTAAAATAACAATTAGTTTCTCCGAAAGCGAATTAATCTTTTTGTTTATAATAAATTAGAGTCCTATATTTAAGTACTAAAAATCGCTCTTTTTATTCTGTTTTAACGAAACGCCGTTTCAGTTTTCTAAAACTTGAATTCATTTTTCCAACTCTTCGTTTTAATTTTCTAAAACGAAGTTTCATTTTTCACCAATCAAAGAGACAACAAAATCAATCCCTGTAATAGTTACTTTTTTCGATTTCTTGCCTAACGTTATCGGGCAACAAATACTGCACAGACTTGTTTTGTTTTATGTTTTCCCTAATCAAAGACGAGGAAATTTCAACTTGAGGAGCCTCTACCATAGAAACATTGGGGTGATTCAAAAAATCAGAATGCGGAGTATTCGGACGAGGATATACAATTATGCTATAATATTCCAAAATCGTCTCATAATTTTTCCATTTGTTGAAAGTAACGATATTATCTTGCCCCATTATGATATGGAATTCCTTATCCGGATGCTTATCACTTAAATATGCAAGCGTATTTACTGTATATGATGGAGTAGGCAGGTAAAATTCTATATCACATGCTTTAAGTAGTGGATTATCTTCAATAGCCATTTGAACCAAAGCAAATCTCTTTCTATCGTCTAAAAGTCCCTTTCCACTCTTCAAAGGATTGCGACGACTAACAACAAACCACAACTCATCTAATCCTGCATTCTGTACAATATGATTTGCTAATATCAGATGCCCATTGTGAATTGGATTAAAACTTCCAAAATACAAACCGATTTTCTTTACTTTCTTTTTTCTATCCACCTTTTTTATTTTTTCTATATTGTTTTTTACGACAAGCATCCCTGCAACGGTTACAATCCAAAGTTGATTTTTCTTAATTAAGTCTTTATGTCTTGAAAATATTTCTTAGTTTTGCAAGTCTAAACATATTTTATGATGAAGAAAATACTTTTAGCTACACTATTATTATTCAGTTTCGCGATATCTGCTCAAAATGTACGCATAAATGCTACTGGAAAAAACATCGGCGGTAAGCACATTCGTTTGTTTGTTGCTGATGATTACGTTTCTGGATTGGAGGTTCAAAAAGACGATATAGTATTATCAGAAAATGACACTTGCTTTAACTTTGGCGTTTTAACAGATGGAGTCAGTATAATAACATTAAAAATCGATGCTTTCGAGTATAGTTTTATTTCTGAGCCGGGAAAAATTTATGAATTAAAGATAGACTCTATCAATTACGCCATTTCCGATTCTATAAACGTATTATTACACAAATATATACTACCTATAGAGATAACAAACCTTGATAAAGATGATTTGAATATCAAGATTAGCAAATTCGATGCCGCAATTGATGAATTTGTTAGCAAAAACGACAGAGAGTTATTGGTGATACGAGATAGCGTAACGATAGATGCACTTTATAAACTCGCAAAAAGCTTCTTAGAAAACGAGAATCCTGATTCTTATTTTTCCACATACATAAATTATGAATTAGGAAAGATGAAACACGTCCTACGATTAGACAGCCGAAAGAAGCTTCGCAGAGAATTATTCAAAGATCAACCAATACGATATTATAATATTGGTTACACCGATTGCTTTAACCATATTTTCGGACACTATTTCTCTCAAGGCAATAAGTACATTTCTCAAGACGAATTAGAATTTTGGTTAAACACTACCAACTATGACGACCTTATGGACGCATTAGGAAAAGATGATGTCTTGAAAAACGAAGTCTTTCGTGAGTTTGTGCTAATCAAAGGCATGAAAGACGCATTTATTGACGGACTTTACGACAAACAAGACTTGATAAAGATGTTGTCCAAAATTGCAAGTAGAACGAAATTTGCTCAACACAAAAAAACAGCTCTTAGCACCATTGAATACCTAAACAGCGTTTCTCATAAGGGATTACAAGTTAAAGACTTTGAAGTAAAAGATATTATGGGAGAAAAGCAGAATTTAGGGCAAGCAACTCAAAAACCTCTGATCTTAAACTTTGTAAAACTTAATGACAAAGAATCAAAGCGTGAACTTGAAGTAATAAACCACATGTACGAAAGCATAAAGGATAATTGTGAAATCTTGACAATATGTTGCGATAGGAGCCTTGACGCTATGTACAACTTTCTTAAAAATACCAAAATAGGAAATCGCTACAAGTGGAATTTCACTTTCTTTGATTCAAATTATGATTTATTGGAATATTACCAAGTAAAAGCATTTCCTCTCTTTATTCTAGTTTCTCCTGATGGGAAAGTAGAGGAAAACCCTATGAAAAACCCTAGTGAAGGCAGCCTTTCAAGATTCGCAAACAAAGAAAGTAAGTAATAAGACGAGCTTTCATTGCAGCGAATAAGCAGAAAATGATTATATTTGCAAGTTGAAATTTAACGAAACCAAGATTCAACAAACTGAAACTTGATTTTAGAAGAATAAAACTTGAATTCATTTTATTGAAATCAAGTTTCAGCAGAGTGAAACAAAGTTTGAATATAACATATTGAAAGACAAATAATATCAATCAATGAATACTTCAGACAGTATAGTCATTATTCCGACCTATAACGAGAAAGAAAATATCGAAAACATAATTCGATATGTATTTTCTTTGGAGAAGGTTTTCCATATCTTGATTGTGGAAGACAATTCCCCTGACGGAACAGCACAAATTGTTAAAACCTTAATGCAAGAATTCCCTGAGCGTTTGTTTATCGAAGAAAGAAAAGGCAAACTTGGCTTAGGAACTGCATATATACATGGATTCAAATGGGCATTGTCAAGAGGCTATGATTACATCTTTGAAATGGACGCCGATTTTTCTCACCCTCCTAAAGACCTTATAAGATTATATAATGCTTGTACCAAGGGTGCAGATATGGCAATAGGCTCTCGTTATGTCGATGGCAAAATTTCTGTTGTCAATTGGCCAATCGGTAGAGTTATGATGTCTTACTATGCTTCGTATTATGTGAGATTAGTAACCGGAATGAAGATTGGTGATGCCACAGCAGGATTTGCTTGTTACACAAGAATGGTTTTAGAAAGAATCAAACTTGATAAGATAAAATTCATCGGCTATGCCTTTCAAATAGAAATGAAATACACAGTTCATAAACTTGGCTTCAAAATTGAGGAAGTTCCTATCATTTTCACAGATAGAGTTTTGGGACAAAGTAAAATGAGCATGAAGATATTCAAAGAAGCTTTCTTTGGTGTATTTTCTTTGAGATTCAGAAATTGGAAAAAGTATTAAAAATATCAAAACGACGAATAAGATGAGAAGAAACTTAGGATTATTCATGACATTCGTGCTTGTATTTGCGA
>JAGBSA010000144.1 GCA_017632095.1 Bacteroidales bacterium
GTCATGTGCTGCCATATGTAGGCAAACGTCTTGCAATTGTTTTGCTTGTGTATCGATAGCTCTTGCAAAGAAGGTACCTCTTGCTCCGATTACCAATTCTCCCGGGTTGAAAGGATAATCTATAACACCGAATGGAGATGTCTTTGTGATTTGTCCTTGTTTTGTTGTTGGAGAATATTGTCCTTTTGTCAAACCATAAATACGGTTGTTGAACAATATGTAGTTTACGTCCATGTTTCGACGTACTACATGTATGAAGTGATTTCCTCCAATTGCTGTTGCATCACCGTCTCCTGAGTTTATCCAAACTGATAAGTTCGGATTAGCTATCTTAACTCCTGTTGCAATTGCTGCTGCTCTACCATGGATTGAGTGAAATCCGTATGTATTTACATAGTATGGGAATCGGCTTGAACAACCTATACCAGAAACAACGCAAAAGCTCTCTTTCTTATATCCTATCTTAGGGAATACGTTCAAAACTGAAGCTAAAATACCATGATCTCCACAACCTGGACACCATTTTACCATTTGGTCACTGGCAAAATCTGCTTTTGTTAATTCTACCGCTGAATGTTCTATAGCCATTTCTTATTCTCCTAAAATTTGATTAAACACTTCTTTTAACTCACTCACCTCAAATGTTAAGCCTTGTACCTTATTATATTGGTGGAACTTCACTCCCTCGAAATTCATTCTCAAATAATTTACAAATTGTCCCATGTTCAATTCGCAAACTACGACTTTCTTATGGCGTCTCATGATTTCCTCGGTGTTCTTTGGTAAAGGCATGATGTAATTGAACTGAGTAAATGCTACACTCTTGCCTTCAGCTTGCAATTCTTGAACTGCGCTTCTCAAAGCTCCTTGTGTGCCTCCCCAGCCTACAACTAACAATTCAGCGTTTTCATCACCCTCGATTTGTTGTTCAGGAATGCGGTTTGAAACTCTTTCAACCTTTTCCTTACGATAGTTAACCATTTCTTGGTGATTTGCATTGTCAGTTGATACACTCCCTTTTCCTGAAAGTTTTTCCAAACCTCCGATTCTGTGTCTCAAACCATCCATTCCCGGAACTGCCCATTGTCTTACCAATGTTTCTGGATCACGGTTGTATGGTGCGTAATTAGGATCGTTAGGTGTTGCAAAAGGTGGGTTAATCTTTGGAAGGTCTGCCATTTTTGGTATTCTGAACAATTGAGAGCCATTTCCAAGGTATCCATCTGTCAAAATGATTACCGGAGTCATTGTTTCCAATGCCAAACGTCCTGCTTCAAATGCCCAATCAAAACAATTAGCAGATGAAGATGCAGCAAGAACGATACAAGGTGCTTCTCCGTTTCTTCCGAACAAAGCTTGTACTAAGTCTGATTGTTCTGTCTTTGTAGGCAAACCTGTTGATGGACCACCTCTTTGAACATCTACTATAACAAGAGGCAACTCTGTCATAACTGCAAGACCGATTGCTTCACTCTTCAAAGACAAGCCCGGTCCGGAAGTAGAAGTACAAGCCATAGCTCCTGCAAATGAAGCTCCTATTGCAGAATAAATACCTGCAATTTCATCTTCTGCTTGGAATACTCTTGCTACTAATGATTTGTGTTTTGCCAACTCGATAAGAATATCTGTTGCCGGTGTGATAGGATAAGAACCTAAGAAAAGAGGTAGCCCAGCCTTTTCAGCAGCTGCAAGCAAGCCCCAAGCAGTTGCAATGTTTCCTGTGATGTTTCTGTATTTTCCTTTCGGCATATCTGCAGTTTCTACGTGCA
>JAGBSA010000145.1 GCA_017632095.1 Bacteroidales bacterium
AAAATCCCGGGAAACACAACTGAAAGATTCGGAAATTTAGCAAAAGAACTTGGAGTTGTAATTGTTGCATCTTTGTTTGAGAAAAGAGCAGAGGGATTGTATCATAACACAACTGCGGTATTAGATGCAAATGGTGAATACTTGGGAATGTATAGAAAAATGCACATTCCTGATGATCCGGGCTATTATGAGAAGTTCTATTTTACTCCGGGCGATTTGGGATATAAGGTTTTCAAAACTCAATATGGAACAATAGGTGTATTGATTTGTTGGGATCAATGGTATCCGGAAGCAAGCAGAATAACAGCACTTAAAGGAGCCGATATATTGTTCTATCCAACTGCAATAGGTTGGGCAATCGACCAAGACGAAGCAACAAACAAAGAACAATATGAAGCATGGCAATGTATTCAACGTTCGCATGCTGTTGCTAATGGAGTACATACAGTTTCTGTAAACAGAGTTGGAAGAGAAGGTGATATGCAATTCTGGGGCGGAAGTTTCGTTTCAAATCCGTTTGGTACATTATTATATAAAGCTTCTCACGATTCAGAAGAAACAACTGTTATTGAGTTAGATTTATCTTTGACAGACCATTATAGAAAACATTGGCCATATTTGAGAGATAGAAGAATTGATTCCTATGAGCCAATTTGCAAAAGATTTATTGACGAATAATTATTTGAAAGTATGAAAACACCAAAAGATTTAGGTTTTATATTTCCTGCAGAATGGCATAAGCACGAAAGTACTTGGCTAAGCTATCCGCACAATGAAAATTCTTGGCCTGGGAAAATAGAAACAATCTTTCCGAATTACAATAAGTTTATTGCAGAATTGGCAAAAGGAGAGATTGTAAACATAAATGTGTTAGACCAAGCAATGAAAGACCGTGTTGAAGAGGAGTTGAGAGAATTGCAAGTTGATATGAGAAAGATACGTTTTCATCTTTTCAGAACAAACGATGCTTGGTGTAGAGATCACGGTCCTGCTTTCGTTATCAAGGCTAACCAAAAAGCGATAGTAAATTGGGATTATAACGCTTGGGGAGGTAAGTATCCTTGTGACTTAGATAACAATATACCAACTCAAATAGCGAAAGAATTAGGTCTTGAAATGTTTCACCCTCATATCATAATGGAAGGTGGCTCTATAGACGTAAATGGAGTTGGAACTTTGCTTACGACAACTGCATGTTTGTTGAATGAGAATAGGAATCCTTCGCTTTCACAAGTTGAAATAGAAGAAAAACTTTGCAACTACTACAACGTAGATAATGTAATTTGGCTTGGAGATGGTATAGATGGAGATGACACAGATGGACACGTAGATGATATTACTCGCTTTGTGAATGAAGATACTGTAGTAACGGTTGTGGAAGATAATGCTAAGGATGAGAACTATGAACCATTGAAAGAGAATCTTGCATTGTTGAATAAGGCTCGTCTTCAAAACGGTAAACAACTTAATGTGGTGGAATTGCCAATGCCATCACCGGTTATATGGGACGATATGAGGCTTCCAGCTTCTTATGCGAATTTCTATATAGCTAATTCGTCGGTTATAGTTCCTACTTACCAATGTGATAATGATGAAAAGGCTTTATGTATATTGGAAAGTTTATTTCCAGATCGCAAAGTTGTAGGAATAGATTCAACAGATATTATTTGGGGATTGGGTAGTTTCCATTGCCTTTCTCAACAAGAACCTTCGTTATAATAAAACCAAGAAAGAATTATGCGAAAATTGATTTCATTATTTTGTTTCTTGCTTTTAAGCAACGTAATATTTGCACAAAATATCATAAGTCTTAATGTTGATATATTGTATGATTCAGTTTCATCTCTAGATGGTAGATATTTTGCTGTTAAATCAAATGGTAAGTGGGGAGTTGTAAAAGATAACAAGCTAATCCTTCCTTGCGAATATGATTATATTGACGCTTTGGGCGATGATGTGATAAGTTTTGTCAATGGAGACAGAGTTGGTTTCGCTGATGTGAACGGTAAGATATTGTTTCCCGAAACATATCCTGCTGTAGTTGAGTCAGACAGTGAGGAAAAAACACAATTTAATCTCTATGACAAAGGTTCGTGTATTGTTTCGGACAATGGTCGCTTGAAACTGATAGATAAGAATAATAAATCTTTGTTAGGAGATAGCGTAACCATTGTTTCAAGAGTTGGAGATGCTGTTGTTATAAAGCAAAACGGCTTATACGGAATGGTTAATTCCAAAGGCGTTTTGACCGTTCCTCCTACATATCTATCATTAGAAACCTTAGTTCCGGGGAAACTATATTCCTATCAAGTGCATGGTGATTATGGAATGCCGGGCTTTGGATTGCTCGATGGTAATGGAGAGTTGAGGACAAGTCCTATTTATGATGATTTCCGTACATTCAAAACAGCAGAAAGTATATTCGTTAAAGCTTATGATAGTATGGGGAAACAAGCTTTGTTTTCTTCAGATGGGGAAATCGTTATGCAATCTCTATATCAAATTGCAGAACCAAGCAAGTTCAAAGGATTGTATAATATCGGTGAAAATTTGAAAAAAGGCGTTATAGGTGCAGATTATGTTGTTAGAGTGCTGCCAAAGTATGATGATGTAAGGATTGTAGAGAAGCAAGACACGTTTTACATTGCAAGCTTGGGCTTAGAGTCATTTGTATTAAAAGGTAAAAACAAAACAATATTTAAGACAGACGGCCTTATTTTAGATATAATTCCTCTGAACCAAGATTCAATAGCTTTTGTTGTCGAACAAGATTTGTCTTACGGCTTATGCACACAAGATGGTAAGTGGTTGATAGAACCAATTTACGATGAGGTGATTGGATTCGTTGGAGGAAATCTTTGTGTTCGCAAAGCAAATAAGTGGGGGGCTGTTGATTTAAACGGAAATGTGGTTGTAGATTTCAAATACGAAAAAGCAAAAGTTTCAAGTAATGGTAAAATTGTTGCGTTCTATGATTACAAGAAAGGTTCTAAACTTTTGAATGAAGAATCTCAAATAATAGACTTCCCAAGTAGTGATAACTTATTGGTATATGGGGATTATGTTGAGTATAAAGTTGGAAAGAAAAAGGAAAGACTTTATTCAGATGGACGCAAAATACCTGCTATGTTTTTGGCAATAGGAACTGAGAGTGGCGGAGTTTTGTGTGCGAAAACAAATAAAGGCTGGAGTTATTTTGATTCAAAGACATTCTCGGCTCTTACAGAAAAAACATTTGACGCAGCGGCTTGTTTTGTAAATGGAATAGCATTTGCGGCAAAAGATGGTAAGATTTTGGTTTTGGGTTCCGATTATTCGGTAAAACAAAGCTTGGAAATGCCAAATGGAGTTAATCTTTCGTTGGCTGTTTCAGCCTTGACAATATTCCGAAGTGCAGGAAAGAAAAGTTGTAGCGTAGTAAACAATAAGACAAACAAAACAGGAGTTATTTCAATCGAGTAATAAATTTGAAAATACTTTATAAAATGAAAACATTATTAAGAAAGCTAATATTGATTTTTGCAATTAGTTTGTTCTCTTCAAATATTATTGCACAAGAGTATAGATCTTTTACACTGGATAAAATACCTTTTGATGCGAAAGGAGTATATTATTCTTTGGTTCAAACAGAACTTGTATTCGATGTTTGTGTTGAAAAAGTAACAGAGTATAAGGGCTGTTTTGCAGACTATTCTTACATGCTTGGATTGAAGAATATTATAATCAGTGATGAGGTTTATTATCGCATAAAGGATATTAAAATACGTTCTAAGGCCATTGCAGATAATCAAAATACCTATTTCCTTGCTTGTAACGAAAATGCAGAAGTTCAAATAGGAGAGTCTGGATGCTTATTGTCTATAGGAGGAGAGCAAAGTAGAAAGGCAGGAAAACCAAATAAGCATGGAGAGTGTTCAAATAAAGAAGTTAAAGATGCTAAAGAGGTAAAGAAATTAGTAAAATCTACATTTGAACAACGAATGCTTTCTCAAGGTATGTTGGAATCAATGCCTGGAATGACAGCTGAAAATGCTATTAAACAGATTGAAAAGTTGAGAGAAAGACAAATTGATATTCTTTCGGGAAGTGTTGATGGTACATATATGGATAATACAGTTGAATATATGTATAAGCAATTGGACGCAATGATTGATGCATACGTTTCAATGTTTTCAGGAGAGAGAGTCGTAGAAGAGCTACATTACACATTCTCTGTAATGCCTGAAAAGCCATTGATTGTAGAGCAAGATTTGCTTGTTGGAGTTTTTAAGTTCTCTCCTCAAGAGGGAGTAAGACCTCTTTCTTTCTCGGGAGACATGCCAACGATTGTTGCAAACCTTCATAGTTTGAATACAACAAAAGAATACTCCAAATTAGAGGCTCAAAAATCCAAAGATGAAAAACTGCAAAACAGAATAGCCAAAAAAGGAGTAGGCGTTTATTATAGAATACCGGAGAAAGTTCAAGTGTCGATTTCTTATGGCGAAAACATATTTGCAAAAACCATAGACATATCTCAATTTGGTCAAATAACATATATTTTAGATAGTCCTTCAAAAGTGTTGTTTGATTCGAAATCAGGAGCCTTGAAATATATCGGTAAATAAACCGGGAGTTAAGATATAAGGTTGTATATTAGTAATTTATAAGGTCGAATGCAGAAATGTGTTCGACCTTATTTTATGTTGAAAAATTAAAACTTGATTTTAGTAAATTATTTCTTTGTTTTAGTAAAATAAAACGAAGTTTTAGAAAATTAAAACAAAGAATTATTCTCTTGAAATAAGAAATCTGTAAATCGGATAGACGAATGATTCTTTTCGAAACTGATAATGTTTTTCGGATTGTTTAATTTGGATTGAATTTTATAAAGAAAATCTTTTGTTTATTCAAGAAAAAAGACTATCTTTGCAAGTGTCTCAATGATTAAATTAAGAGATAAATATATCGATATAAGTATGCGACTTCTTGCTTTCTGGATTGAAAATCAGTTTATTATAATAGCTAAGAGGGAGTTATAGGAATATACTTTTGTAATTAGAATCATTCCAACTATTATTAAATATGGAGCAAGTCAAAGATAGAGATAAAGAGGAATGGTTTGTTTTGAATGTTTACGCAATGAACATTCGCAAAGCTGAAGAGGCTTTGAAAGGGAAAAATGGCTTGCCTTATTTTATCCCCAAAAAGTATGCAATTAGAAAATACTTTGGAAAAACTCGTCGTGAGTTGGTCCCATTGATTTCAAATTTGGTTTTCGTTCATGCAACACATAAAGAAGTAGATGAATTTCAGCGTCTGATTCCTTATCTTGGCTTTGCAACAATTCTTTCCGGAGGATCAAAAAAGCCAATGGTCGTTCCGGAAGTTCAGATGGAAAGCTTCATAAAACTGACTCTTGATAACGAAAACGATTTGATTTACTTTAAGCCCGATGAAATAAGTCTTTCGCAAGGTGATTATGTTAAGATAATTGGAGGAAGGTTTGATGGGATTATCGGGCAGTTCGTTAGGGTGCAAGGAAAACGAGCAAAACATTTGGTAGTAACAATTCCGGGTGTTATGTCTGCGGCAACCATGTGTGTGGAGCCTGAGTATATCCAAAAAATTTCGAAAGAAGAATTTCTTGAAACCAAGTAATAGATTGTTAAAACAAAGAAATAATTGAACGAAATGAAAATTGCAGTAGCAGGCACAGGATATGTAGGTTTGTCAATATCTATTTTGTTATCACAATATAGTGATGTTACTGCGGTAGATATAGTTGAGGAAAGAGTAAATCTAATAAACAACAAAAAATCACCAATACAAGACGACTATATCGAAGACTACTTGGCAACAAAACCATTACAACTAAAAGCAACTTTGGATTGGGAAAATGGATACAAAGATGCAGAATTTGTAGTAATAGCAGCACCAACAAATTATGATACTCACAAGAACGTCTTTGATACAAGTGCAGTAGAAGACGTAATAGAAAAAGTATTGAAAGTAAATCCTACTGCAATAATGGTAATAAAGAGTACCATACCTGTTGGATACACAGAAAGCGTAAGAAAGAAGTTTAACAAAAATAACATAATCTTTGAACCAGAATTTTTAAGAGAAAGTAAAGCTCTATATGATAATCTAT
>JAGBSA010000015.1 GCA_017632095.1 Bacteroidales bacterium
AAACCAAACATCAACATCTCCATTAGAGGTAATGTTTAATGAAAGCGTTTTTGTTTCGTAAGGAGCAACCGTTATAAGAAAATATCCACTCAATACAGAAACAGAATCCCCTGTTTCCTCATCAATACCTCTATTAGGATAGAAATAGTGCTTATCTCCAATTACTTCTTCACCATATCTTAACCATTCTTCTCTTTCGTTTTCAGGAATAGAGTCAAGTATATTTTCAAAAATATTAGGCAATCCTAATCCGTCAAACTTAATGTAAGAAATACTTGAATCGTTTGGACTGCCAATGTAAGCATAGAAAGGAATATTGTAAGCAGTCATATTTCCTGTATTAGTAATATTCAAAGTATAAGTAACTGTCGAATTTCTCAAGTAACTTTCCGGGAAACTAACACTTGAAGTCAAGATAATATCTCTTGCAGTTTCGATTGTTAAAGCACTGTCTATTGTCAGCACATAGTCGTTAAACACAAATACAGCACGATAAACTCCTGTGTCTGCTCCGCTGAAATTAAACAAAACACTTGTTTGATTATTTGTTTCGTGTCCTATTTGAACGTGAGTGATAGTATCGTTCAAAGAACTAATGTACATCACAGTGTTAAGGCTATCAAAACCATTTCCAACATAGTTTATATTTGTGTAACCACCGTTTCCGACTCTATCAACGTCATAATCCACAACATCAAACTTGCCTATACGGAAATAAGACACGTTTAAATTAGGATTATTTGCCGAACCATTAGAAACAGCCAAGTGATACCAACCGCTTTCCATAGAAGTAAGACTGTTCCAATCCAAAACATCAATACCGGAAGACGACATAATTCTTTCGCCCGCAGGATTAAACAACTGCAAAGCACAACCTTTGTCTGCCTTAAATGCAATAGAATCCCCAATCTCTGAATGTAACATAAACCAATGAATATCTTCGCCCGAAGGAGTAGGGATTAGTTCGGTTGTGTTACGCTCAATAGTATCAGCAATCACAAAACGCGAAACCGTCATATCCACATACGTCTTCACAGTGTCGGAAAAGAAATCCAAATTGTTCCAAAAACGGAAGTGAATCTTGTTTTGAGCATAAACAATAGGGTCGCCCTCGTTTTCATCAAAGTACATCGACATCGGATTGAAAGCAACCGTATCCATAGGCATAAGAGAAACAAGTTCAAAGTCAGCAGACGGAGGATTAACCTCAACAGCAGTGCGAGAAGAAAAGTCCTCGTTTAGCCAATACTCATACTTGCAAACTGCCAAGCCACCAATCGGCTCCTTATAGAAGAGATGTCTTGACAAAGCCGAAGGCGTAGAGTTATTAACTTGAATATTCAAATAATGAATACCCGCAGGCAAAGAATCGGTTTCAAGGATAAGGTTTCCAGAAGTTAAACTGCCTGTTCTTCTTTGAGAAAAATCCTCATCAAACCAGTAACTATACGACAACGCCTCACCGCTTGCACCTGCTGAAAGGGCATCATCTAATTTGTAGAACATATAAGAAGACACAAAAGAGTGAATTCCGTTTACTTCCACAATCACATCAATAGTGTGCAAGCCGCTTTCAAGTCCCGCAGTCTCCAAAAGCACAGCCCCATCGGCAACATTGCCACTTTGAGCCGAAGCAATATCTCCGTCAAACCAATATTTAAAAGTAGCCGAAGTAATATCGTCTTGCGAAAACAACTCATCGAGTTTCAAAAACGAATAACTATTGATGTAAGAAGCAATTCCCCCACGCTCAACAATGACATTCACCGTATGAATGCCTGTTTCGAGCCAAGAAGTCTCCAACAACACAACACCATTGCCCACACTTCCATTTTGCAAAGAGTCAAAATTATTATCAAACCAACACTTATAAGTCAATTCTCCTGCACCGGAGGAAGAAAGCGTGTCGTTGATTTTCAAAAAAGAGAAACAATTAACGTAAGAAGGGCTTCCCGCTTGCTCAACCAACACATTAAGTCTATGCAAACCTGTTTCCAAGTCGGCAAAGTCGAGCAAAATCGTTCCATTGCTTAAAGAACCCGAAACAAAATCGGTGCTGTCTCTATCAACCCAACACTTATAGGTAGCATTCGCCACTTCTCCATCTTGCAAAGCAGTGCTAAGCTTCAAGAAAGTGAAAGAAGCGGGCGAAGACCAACCGCCTGTGTCTTGCACCTGCAAGTCTAAGGAGTGAAGTCCTTCGTTTAAGTCTGCAAAATCCAACTCTGCCTGCAAGCCATTGCTCCCAAATGCTATGCTTTGCCTATTTGAGTAGTCTCTGTCTAACCAATATTGCAAAAGAAAGCTGTTTTGAGCCTGCAAACCCACAGACAAAAGCAGACAAACTAAAATTAAATAGCAACGTCTCATTGCTGTAAGATTTATTCACTTATTACCTCAATGTCCACACTCAACTTTCCGTCCGCAGTAGTACGATTAGCAACATTAAACCTCTTAATAATACTATAAGACGGTCTCCACTCAAAAGGCATAAAGCCCCCAAAAATTCCAACCTCAGTTCCGTCAAGTCCTAAAATGCTGTTTGAAACAGAAGACTTCAAAACGTATGTCTCTAAATCAGT
>JAGBSA010000146.1 GCA_017632095.1 Bacteroidales bacterium
AATTATCGGCAGCTTGGTTAATAGAACAATGTGGTTTTAAAGGGGAACGCTATAATTGTGTAGGAATGCACGCAAAACAAGCCTTGGTAATGGTGAATTATGGTGGTGCAACAGGAGAAGATGTTTTAAATTTTGCGAATTTTGTAATAGAAAAAGTAAAAGAAAAATTTGATGTAAAGCTTGAAATAGAAGCTCATTTGATTGGATAAATAAAAAATAAATAAATAGTAATGAAAATAACAGTAGAAGACTTTTGGAATCGCTTTAAATCAAAAAGTGACAAGTTAATGGATTTGGATTCCTTAAATACAGAAGAAAAAGACGAAGCCTTAAATTCTATTGATAGCGATTTGAAACAATATAGTGAAGGATTATCATTAGAAATAGGCAAATTAGGGACAAATGGTCGTAAATTAACTCTTACAGCCGAAGGAGATGTTGATTATTTCGACGATTTGATTGCTCTATGTGAAGAAGCACCGGTATTGGATTTTTGGGATATTATTGCCTTCAAGCCTGCAAAGGGTAGCAATGTAAATATTACTTTCGAAAAACATAGAATAAGTAGCAAAAATCTTTGGTTTATGCCATTGGAAAGCGAAGAGGAAAAAGAGAAAGTTGGTTTGCGAGTTGCATTAAAAGAGTTTGTTGAAGACGATGAGGATTTGATTATAGCTGTTTATTCATTGATAGAACAGATGCTTGGAGAGTATGACACTGCAATGCTATTAGGCTATCTTGAATTGTGCTCTTTAGGCGATAAACCAGAAGAAGAGGGATTCCATCCTATGACAGATTTGCCCGAATACATGGAATGGTTTATGAATAATTCGGAAGAATAGTATTAAAACGAAAAATCAGACTTTATAAATTCAAATAAGTAAAAAAGAATATTGGATTACACCATATTCTTTTTTATTTTCTTTATTTCTACACTTAGCATTAACATTGTAATAACAAAGGCAGAGAAATCTGCAATAGGTCCTGCAAACCATATTCCGTTTATTCCCATAAACAAAGGGAAGATATAGAGTCCTGGAAGTAGGAATATGAGTTGTCTTGTCAAAGATAGAAAAATTGCTTTCTTAGCAAAGCCGATTGATTGGAAGAAATTAGATGCCACAATCTGCAATCCAATCAAAGGAGCGACTGCCATGAAAATCCTAAATCCAATAATGGTAAAATCAATCAGTTGTTTGTCGGATGTAAATGCCATTGCAAGATACTTAGGTGCAAATTCGGCTAATAGGAAACCAACACTTGCTACAATCAATCCACAAATCATTGAAAGTTTAAGACAATGCAGCATTCTGTCATACTTCTTTGCTCCATAGTTATAGCCAACTATCGGCTGCATTCCTTGAGTTATTCCAAGGATTATCATAACCACCATAAAGGTTATTGAGTTTATTATTCCATAAGCTCCAATTGCTAAATCTCCTCCATATTTCTTCAATTGTAAATTTACAATTATAACAATCAAACAAGCAACTAAATTAGTAGCAAAAGGAGATGCTCCAATGGCACAAGATTCTCGAACGATATTTCTTTTTAAGTGGAAACACTCTCTTGTGATGTAAACAACCCTGTTTCGTTTTAAGAGCATGAAAATAAGAACGAAGGTTGTAAGTATTTGAGTTATCACCGTAGCCCAAGCAGCCCCTGCGATACCCCAATGAAATACGAATATGAAAAGAACATCTAATACAGCATTAAGAGCAACTGAGGCTATTGTTACATACATTGCTTTTTGCGGATAGCCCGAAGAGCGTAACACTGCGTTCAAACCGAGATACAGATGCGTGAAAACATTACCCAAAAGTATGATGCGCATATAGTCTTTTGCGTAAGGAACGGTTTCATTGCTTCCTCCAAGAGCATATAATAAAGGTTCTAAGAAGGGTAAGCAAACAATAGTGAAACCAATTCCTAAGATGATATTCAGAATGATAACATTACCTAAAACAAGTCTTGCAGTGCGATAATCTTTTTCTCCTAATTTTATAGAAATTAGAGTAGATGCTCCAACGCCAACAAGAGCCCCGAAAGCTGCAGCAAGATTCATAAAAGGGAAAGTAAGGGCTAAGCCTGAGATTGCTAAAGAGCCAACGCCTTGTCCAATGAATATTCTATCTACAACATTATAAAGCGACGATGCAATTTGGGCAACAACTGCCGGAAGAGCGTATTGCATAAGCAGTTTGCCTATTCGTTCTCGTCCTAATATCAAAGCCTTTTCTTCATTCATTGTTTTGGAATTTTGAGGTGCAAAATTACTACATTTATCTCAAATAAAGATGCTTTGACTTTAATATAAAATTTAAACGTTACTTAAATTCTTGTGTAGTTTTTTTCGATATGATTTAGCAGAGGGGGTGTTTATAAGAGATAGATTTTGATAAAACTCGTCCAATTCTTCCTTTATCCACTCTTCTTTTTCTTTGTAGTGTAATAGTACTTCGCAACACATTTGTTTGACCGAGAATTGTGTTGCGGAATCAATGATTTGTTCAAAGCAAACTTCGATTACATGGCTTGAATCCGAATTATCCAAAACCTTATTCAAGTCTTCAAACAAGCGATTTTTGTTTTTAAGCTTCAAAAGCTTAGCTAACAACTTTGCATATTGCCTTATAGTACTTTTATTTCTGAATTTATTAAAATCATTTATCAAATCCTCGATAAAAAACAAAGCATAAGCAGGCTCTTTTCCGCATAGCTTTTCCAAAATCCAAGCCGCATGAAATCCAACCTTATCTTTGCGTTCCACACTTATTTTATATAGCAACATAACTTCTGTTTCCTCGTCTTGCATTCGAGAAATGAACGCATCAATTGCACTGATTCCCATTGCAGGAGCAAGTATGGATTCAATATCACTTTGCTTCATTTGTGCGATTCTTTTACCCCTTATAACGATTCTTCGTTTCAGTAAATCAAAACTTGATTTTAGAAAACTGAAACGAAGAAAGAAAAAATTAAAACAAAGATTTAGTTCTTGTCAAATTAGAAAGCAAATCTTGCACCCAAAAGTCCGACAAAGCGTTGTGAAGGATAGTTGTAGTATTCGTAATATCTTTGGAACGCTAAGTTGTTCAAATCAACGTAAAACGATAATTGTTCAGAATAATTGTAAGCAATATTTAGGCTAATGTCTATTCCGGGTTTTAGTTTTACGATTTCAGCATTCTCATTTAAGCATTTCATCGCTCCAATAAATGTAGGAGTGAGCGAAATCGAAAGTTTGTCGGCTGCAGTGTACTCTGCTACTAAATCAAACTTAAATTCAGGAGTGTACCAAGCTGCTTCTAATTCATCTGTTTTCACATTTTGATAAAGTGCATTGGCTTTTAATATCAAGTTATTCAACTTATAGTCAAACCTAAAGTCGATATAGAATCTCTTTGCGTTGTCATAAACTAACGAAAACATATTATTCAAAACTGCATTTTGGTCAAGGGTGTAAAAATACTTGTTGTTAATCGTTTCGTAACCTGCTTCTAGTTTAATGTTTATGTTGTTTGAATTAGCATAGTCTGCTTGTGCAAAAATATTTATGCTGTTTTGTGGTTTGGTATGAAGAGTTGGGGAGATATATGGGTTTTCTTGTATTAAAGAATGAAGAGTTGGTATGTCGCAATTTGATTTCAAACCACCTTGTACAATAATATTTTCCACGATTTCAGGAGTGCTTACTATTATGGTAGGAAGAAAATGAAACCCTTTTTGACTTCCAAATGTTGGAACAAAAGATGCTGATGCTACAAGGGAGAATTGTTGAATCGGAAAAGCAAAATAGGCATCTATATCAACGAATCCTTGAGTGTTATTGTAGTCTTCCAAAGTCAAATCGGGATTAAAGAATGGTGTTATGTCTTCTGAAGAATATTTACCGAGAATATGTTTGTATGAAACATTAAGTCCGAGGGTTTGTTGAGAGTTTCCGAAAAGTTTTACAGGCTTATGGACTCCTCCATTAAGGTTTAAGACAGTTTCTTTGTAGCCCCACTTTCCTGAAGTGTGCTTTACAGCAAACGAAGCATTGTTATGGAATTTGTTTGCTTCTCTATAAAGACTTTGATAGTTGATTTGAGTTCCTACAGTGTGGTATGGAGTTCTGTAATCTTGCTTTTCCTTATTCAGACTATCTGCAAAACCATAGTAATAGTGTCTTTGGTGGTCGTAGAACAGGTTTGCATCTACAGCGAATTTTGACCATATCTTTTTAGCATAAAGGTTCAAATTATTATTAGCAAAAGATGAGTTTGCCAAATTCTCGATTTGTCCCAAGGAAGACTTGTGTCGGAAATTTGCAGCGTAGATAAAATCCTTTGAACGGGTTTGTGAATAAGACGCATCGATGAAAGAAGAAAAGTAAGTGCCGAATGCTGCCGTCAAATGGGTGTTATATAATTTTGCAATAGGCTCTCCCTTTACCTTTGCCGGCTTTATGTTGTCGAAAGTCATCGTTGTGGCAAATCGTTTTCCTGTTTTGTCATAGCGAAAAGGAGGTAGCTTAAACTCAGAATCGAATATGGTTGGCTTATCGCTCAATTTATAAGCCTCACTCACCACAGGAGAGAACGAACTCCTCATTATAACACTCTCATTATACTCTTTTTCGTTTTGAGTCTGAGCAAAAATATTAAGACTCAAAGTTCCAAAAATCAATATCGTTAATATATTCTTTTTCATACTATGTTTTCTTTAGCTAATTATTGATTTTGATGATTTTCATCTTCGATTATAATTTCATCAACAGCCTCTTGCTGTTCTTGTCTCTTGGTTTCTGTTTCTTGTATCAATTTATTCTGCTCATCATTCAAAGCAAGCAGTTTGTTTTTCGCTATTTCAATCAATCCTTCGTCTCCTTCATAGTTGTCTATTATACTTTGAAGAGTTTGTTTTGCTTGAATTGTATTGCCATTTTTTGCGAATATGTCAGCCCAAAGAACAAATGTTTTCGCAAGCCAGTATTCGCTTGATGGATTTGCGTTGATTTGATGAATCATTTTTTCGGCTTCGTCAATTTTTCCGCTGTTAAAGGCAATCTCTGCTAAGATATATTGTGCTTCTGCGGCATATTCCGGATTTTTTGCTTTGGTTAGGCGTTTGAATTCTTCAATTGCCTGTCCTGTGTTTTGATTAGCTAAAAGCGATTTAGCCAAAACGTAATTTGCATTCTCCCTAACAGATTCATCTAACTTGTCAAGAGAAAGCAGTTTGTTTGCACATATTATAGCAGTATCAGATTCGCCCAAAGCAAAACAAGAATTCATCAAGCCTTCTATTGCTTGTAATTTGTGTGAACTAATCTCTGCTGTTTTTTCAAGTTGAGAATAGTATTGTTTTGATTTGTTATACTCTTTTTGTTCGAAGTTTAGCTCTGCCGCTTTCAAAAGAGATTTTTCGGTAAACAAATTCTTAGGCTTTGAAACGATAGCTTCATAATGAGAAAGAGCCTTTGGCTTCTTGTCAATCTTGTTTAAGCAGTCTGCAAGGTAGTAGTTGGCATTTGTAAAGAAGATTCCGTTAGGATATTTGTTGAGATAGTTCTCGAATCCCATGATTGCGTTTGCACAATCTCCTTCCATGTATAAATTTTCTACTGCTTGGTAACTGATAGAATCTTGTTCGCCGGCAGAGATTTTTGCAGTTGGTATTTTTTCTGTATAAGCTAAATACTCATCTACTCGGTTTGATTGAACGTATATTGCTTTTATATTGTTAAGAGCAGAAATCGCCTCCTCACTTTGTGGATAGGTTTTAACCAACTTATCAAGGAAAACAAGGGCTTTTTGATCCTCGCCGAGTTTGTAGTGAATCATTCCAATCTTTGCAAGACATTCTTTAACGTGAAGAGATTGTGGATATTTGTCTATCACGTTTTGGTATGCTGAAATGGCAGTTCTGTTTTCCTCTAAGGTAAGATAGGTGTTCGCAAGTTCATATTGCATGCTCGCAACGTAACTGCTTTGAGGAAATTTGCCGCTAGATTGTTCCAATATTTCTTTTTTGCGAGCGTAATTTCCCAAAGCACCGTATGCCATAGCCGTTTGATAAGTCGCATAGTCTGAATCTTGGTGTTGTTGTTTTATTATCTTGTCGTATTCCGCAATAGCTGTTCTGAATTCCTTGCACATAAACAAGCAATCTGCGTATCTGAGAACGGCATCTGAGTTTTGAGCAGCATTTACCTTTCCTATAGTTCTTTGGAAGTAACTTTTAGCCAAAGAATATTTCTTTTGCTTAAACAGATTATAGCCCATAGCATAATCGGCTTGAGCTAAGAACGGACTTTTATCTGAACCTGTTGAAGCATAAAAAGTATTCAAATTGCGGATAGAAAGCTCGTACTCTCCCATTTGGTAATATGCCTCTGCCTTTAGGTAATAAGCAGTTGCCGTAAGAGTATTGTCGTGAGCTTGAGTGAGGGATTTGTCTAAGTAAATCAAAGCATTGTCGAGTTTATTCTCGTTAAACAATTCTATAGCTCTGTTTAAACACAAACGTTGGTAAGCTTTATTTACGGCTAAGTTTCTTTCAGACATTTGTTCTATCATTTCGATAGCATCGCGATAGTTTTTCATATCTCCATAAAGCTGAGCCAAATATTCTTTAGCTTCGTTCGCCCTTGTCGAATTAGGGAATAAATCTGCAAACATTTGAAAAGCCTTTACCGATTCGTTGTAAGCAGGGGTTGTTTCGTAAGAAAGTTTTGCATAATTCAGCAAAGACATTTCCTTAATCGTCAAATCGAAATCCATTTCGCTTGCTTCCTTAAACATAGCTTTTGCTTCTGCTTTCTCGTTTGTTTCCAAATAACAAATTCCAAGGTGATATAGTGCATTTTGTCCTAAGGAATCTTTCTTCTCAATGGCGTTTGAAAGATACTTCTTAGCCTTTGCAAAATCCTTTTCTTCCAATAGAGTGAAGCCAAGCAAGTAGTGGTCTTGTGCATCGGCACCTGCCTCTTGTGCAGTCTTTTCCAAATAAGGTATAGCTTCTTTGTAGCGTCCCAATTTGTAATATGTATCTCCCAACATACGGTTTAGCTCATAGCTTCTTTTGGATTGAGATTTCTCAGACAACTGTGGAGCAATTCTAATCAAGTCTTCGTAATTTTCTTGATAGTAATAAATGTGTGCAATGTAGTAAGGAACAATCTTTCCGAAGTTTTTGTCTTCTTGAAGGGTGAGAAATTCTTTCAAAGCAAGGTTATATTTTCCTTGTTCGTAGAGTATGTGTGCGTAAAAATAGGTTGAAGGAACTGCATACTTGCTTTTTGCATCTTTTACCTTGTCTAACTCGACTATTGCTTCATCATATTTCCCTAACATGAAGAGACAGTGTCCGTATTTGTATGCATATTCATACTTTTCTTCTTGATTGAGCAGCGAAGTGTTCATTCGAGTATATACACTCATCGCTTTGTCATATTGATTGCTTTGTGCATAGAAATTAGCCAAAAGAAAACAAGCCTCATTTGTGTGAACAGATTGCGGATAGCTTGCGATAAACTCCGATAACAAAACATCGGCATCTTGATTCATCATTTGGCAACTTGCCGAAGCTCGATAGAACATCGCATCTTGAAGATAACCCGAATTCTTACCCTTGTTTTCGTCAATAAAATTTGAAAATTGCTCAAACGAAAGGGCGTAATTACGATTTTTGTAGCTGTCATACGCCTGTGAAAAGCTCTCCGGTAGATGTCTTTCAGGCATTACTTTTTGTGAAAAACCGTTGGAAGACAATAAAATCAAGATTGCAACTTGGCAAAAGCCGAATAAATTTTTTCTCATAAAATAACACTATTTTTACAAGCTACTAAATTAGTATGAATTTTGCATTCCGAGATGCAAAACTTTGTTCTATTTATTAACGTCGAAATGTTTATAAAATATTGTGTAAAGTGGCTGATGTTTTTTCTTGCTTTTCTTAGCGACAAAACGACTAATGTGAAAAGCCTTTCGATTTTTGAGTTTTCCCCTTTCGTTATCTGAAAGATACAGGTCGGTATGTTAGATTTGTGTAACTTAATTTGCGTTCTATGCAACTTGTTCTGTCGGTCTGCAACCTTTGCGAAAAAAAGCCAATAGTCAATAGTAAAAAGCCAAAGTGAAGAAAAACGAGTGTAAGTCTTGATTTCAGTCGGACGAATGCTCGTTTTGTTTTAGTGAAACTTTGTTTCAGTATGAACGAAATCAAGTTTCACAAAA
>JAGBSA010000147.1 GCA_017632095.1 Bacteroidales bacterium
ATATGACTGCAAGACAAGACAAGGTTTGAGAAATTCATTATCTCTTAGCGAGGAGGAAACTCAAGGATTGATTGCATCAGGAATGCCTTATGTTATAAGATTCCGTTTCCCTGAGGATGAGATGATTGAATTTGACGACTTGATTCGTGGACATGTGAAGATGGATTCTTCGCTTTTGGACGATAAAGTTTTGTATAAGTCAGACGGAATGCCGACATACCACTTGGCAAACATAGTTGATGACCATTTAATGGAGATTTCGCATGTCATAAGAGGTGAAGAATGGTTGCCTTCTTGCCCTTTGCATGTAATGCTTTATAGAGCCTTTGGCTGGGAATCAACAATGCCTCAATTCGCTCACCTACCTTTGCTTTTGAAACCAGAAGGTAGTGGTAAACTTTCTAAGAGAGACGGCGATAGATTAGGATTCCCTGTATTTCCATTGCAATGGTTGGATCCTAAAACAAAGGAAACATCTTCCGGTTACAGAGAAAGTGGATATTTACCGCAGGCTGTAGTGAATATGTTGGCGTTATTGGGTTGGAATCCGGGAACAGAACAAGAGATATTCTCGTTAGAGGAATTGGTAGAGGTATTCTCTATAGATAGAATCAGCAAACATGGTGCCAGATTTGATTTGGAAAAAGCTAAATGGTTCAATCATCAATATCTTCAAAAGCTTGATAATGCTTCTTTGACTGAAGTATTTCTACAAGACTTGAAACAAAGAGGAATAGAATGTGATTTTGCTAAGGCAGAAACAATAGTCGGTCTGATAAAAGAAAGATGTTCCTTTGCGAAAGAACTTTGGGATAATGGGGATTATTTCTTCGTCGCTCCGGAGTCTTATGCCGAAAAAGCGTTAAAAAAACGTTGGAAAGAGGGAACAAGTGAGAGAATGACAACTATTGCTTCTCTGTTGAGGGATATAGAAAACGATAATTGGGCTCAAAAAGCTGAGGATTTCTTGATGGAATATATCAAAACAAATGAACTAAACATGGGACAGATAATGAATTCCATCAGATTGGCTGTTGTAGGCGACACAAGGGGTTGCAGTATGTTGGATATTTTTGCGGTTTTAGGAAAAGAAGAATCTTTGAGAAGAATAGAGATTGCAGCAGAAAAAATAAACCTATAGTTGTTTGCTTATGCCAGAATCGATAAAGAGTGTATGTATATTAGGTACGGGCAATATAGCTTGGCACTATGAACGACGTTTCTTAGAAAAGGGCTATTCATGTTTTGCAATCTCTGCAAGAGGAGATGTTTCCAAATGTATGGAAGCAGATTTGGTTGTTATTGCAGTCAAAGATGAAGCCGTTGTATCTGTGGCACAAAAACTCAAAGGAATGAAAGGCATACTTGTTCATACGTCTGGATTTCTTTCAACCGACTTTCTGGCAGGTGTAGCAGAGTCTTATGGTAGTCTTTACCCATTACAAAGTCTTAAAAAGAATAAGGAAGCGGATTTTGACAAGGTTACTTTGTGTACATACGGAAATAATGAGGCTGTTCGTTCGTTGCTTGCCACTGTTGCGAGCAGTCTGTCGTCTGTAACTTGTGAATTGTCCGACAAACAAAGAAAAACATTACATATTGCAGCGGTTTTTTGTAATAATTTCCCAAATCACTTGTTTGGAATTGCCAAAAACATTCTGAAAAAGGAAGATATACCGTTCAGTATTATGTTTCCGCTTATAGATATGACTGTTGAAAGAATAAAAGACTTTGAACCATTTGAAGTACAAACAGGTCCGGCATTCAGAAATGAGAAAGAAATCATGCAACAGCATAAAGCGATGCTCGGAAAAGATGAAAGGGATATATACGAACTTTTGAGCGAGAAAATAATGTCGTATCATAACAATAAGGAATAGGCAGTGAAGAAAGTTGTAGTTTTGACAGGAGCAGGCATAAGTGCAGAAAGCGGAATTAAAACCTTTAGAGATTCTGACGGTTTATGGGAAAATTATCGTGTAGAGGAAGTTGCAACTTATGATGCTTGGTTGAAAGATTCTGATTTGGTAAGACGTTTTTACAATCAGAGACGTAAAGATGTTATGGAAGCGTTACCAAATGATGGACACAAGGCTTTGCTTGCTCTTGAAAAGAATTTTGATGTTAGAATTATAACACAAAATATTGATGATTTACATGAGAGGGCAGGAAGTAAGAATGTGCTACATCTTCATGGGGAGGCAAAAAAACTTGTTAGCGAAACCGATTCGTCTTATATCGTAGAAATGCAATCGTGGGAGCAAACCAAAGATATGGTTGATGCTCACGGAAGAATGTTACGCCCATTTATAGTATGGTTTGGAGAAGCTGTTCCCAATATTGTTCCTGCTATAGAATTGTGTGAGCAAGCGGATATAATGATTGTAATAGGTACGAGTTTGAATGTTTATCCTGCGGCGGGTTTATTGAGTTATGCAAAATCGAATTGTGTTAAGTATTTAGTAGATCCGAAAGAGCCTAATGCAAGTCTTAAAGGAATACATTTCATAAAAGAAAAGGCATCGACAGGTGTTAAAAAGGCTGTAGATGAAATAATAGAACGTTATACGGAATAAAGGTATGAAAAAGGTACATATAGAAACGTACGGCTGTCAAATGAATCAAGCAGACAGCGAAGTCGTTGGTGCAATAGTTAAATCGGCAGGTTATGATTTGACATCCGATTTGTATGAAGCGGATGTTATATTTGTGAATACTTGTTCGATAAGAGAGAATGCGGAGTTGAGAGTTAAGAAACGTCTTGCGGAGTTTGATAGCTTGAGAAAGAAGAAATCATGGCTCAAAGTAGGAGTTTTGGGTTGTATGGCGGAGAGATTGCAAAAGCAATTGGTAGAAGAGAATCATGTTGATTTGGTTGTTGGGCCGGATTCTTATAGAGATATTCCTGAATTGTTGTTACAATCCAACAAACAGCCGGGAATATCTGTTGAATTGTCAATAGAGGAAACTTATGCAGACATCAGCCCTGTCAAATTGGAGACAAACGGTGTGACTGCTTTCATTTCGATAATGAGAGGTTGCGAAAACTTTTGTTCATATTGTGTTGTACCTTATACAAGGGGTAGAGAAAGAAGTCGTGATCCGCAATCTATTGTTGCAGAAGCAAAAGATCTTTTCGAGAAAGGCTATAGAGAGGTAACATTGCTTGGACAGAATGTAAATTCTTACCTATGGAACAAAGGCGAAGAGGGAGAAATCAATTTCGCAAAGCTGATGGAGATGGTTGCATTGGTGAGTCCGTTGCTTAGAGTGAGATTTTCAACTTCACATCCTAAGGATATATCCCAAGAATTGTTGGATACGATTGCTCGATACGACAATATATGTAAATTTATCCACCTTCCGTTGCAATCAGGCAGTACTCGTATGTTGAAATTGATGAATAGAAAATATACAAGAGAAGATTACATGTCTAAGATTACTGCAATAAAAAATACGATTAAAGATTGCGGTATTGCAACCGATATAATAGCAGGCTTTTGCAGTGAAACATTGGAAGATCATCAAGATACATTGGATATGATGCGTTGGGTTGGCTATGATTCTGCGTATATGTTCAACTACTCTCAAAGATCTAATACTCTTGCAGCGAAGAAATATCCCGATGATATTTCATATGAAGAAAAGACAAGAAGATTAGAAGAGATAATAGACTTG
>JAGBSA010000148.1 GCA_017632095.1 Bacteroidales bacterium
CAACTATACAAGAATACTTCGGAGCATCAGCCGGGAAATATCCAACAAAAGAAGCTCTGTTATATTTCTTGTTTTCTCCATTTTTACCATAGTTTTCCTCAGCTGTACCAGATTTACCTGCAATTCCATAAGAAGCACTTCTTAATCTTCGAGCAGTTCCATTTTGAACTACTCCTTTTAATATGCTATGCAATTTATCTCTTGTTTCTTTCTTACAAATTCTTTCCGATGTTACTACTGGTTCAAAAGTTTTCACTTCTTTACCATCTCGTACAAGAGCTTTAACAAATGCAGGTTTTACCATCTTTCCGTCATTAGCTATTGCATTATAGAAAGTCAACATTTGTAACGGAGTCATTTGCGAACCATAACCATAACTTTTCCATAGCAAATCCGTCATATTATCGGTTGGTCCAATCTTTGGCTTAGGTTCATGCACGTCTATATCCAAGTCAAGTGGCTCAAAACGAAAATATTTCATCAAATCATCTCTAAATTGAGAGCGTTTATTTCTATAAAGCCTATAAACAATATCACTAATTCCAACATTAGATGAAATCTCTAAAGCTCTTGCGAAAGAGACTTCTGTTATAATTCTATTTCCAACGTCTTTTACAGCATCTTTAGTTCCAGGAAAATTCTTTATACCTATGCTTACAATATCGGAAGTGTCTGCAAGACCTTTATCTAACAACATCATAGCTGTTACAATCTTGAAAGTGGAACCTGGTTCATAAGAATTGGTAATTGCAATATTATTATTCTCAACGTAGTCTCCATTTTCGTTTAATGCCAAACTGGATATCGCCTTTATTTGTCCCGTTTTAACTTCCATCAAGACCACACAACCACTCTCAGCATCATTGCTATCAAGACAACTTCTCAAAGAATTTTCAGCCAATTCCTGAAGACTAATATCCAATGTCGTTACAACATCTAAGCCATCTATTGTATTTATTCTTTCGTTTGGATCAACAGGCACCCATTCTCCAGGATTTATCTTTCTTTCTCTCCTCACACCCTGAACTCCTGACAACTCTTTAGAATACTTTCCATCAATCCCATTAAAGCAAGTATCACAACCGCTAACGCTTACTCCGATTGTTCGTCTTGCTAATGGATAATATGGATATATACGTTTGAAACTTTCTTCAACATGAACTGCTCCGATAAACCTATATATACCTGTTGGTTGTTTATTCTTTTTCAATTTCTGATAGCCCAACATAGGAAATCTTCTCATACGTTCAAGTTGTTCTTTTGAGACCTTTCTTGCCACAAGTACATATCTCGATTTCTTTTTTCTATTTTCCAAGAAATACTTTTTGTATCCAGCTACTGATTTTGGGTTTTTAGAATCTTGGAATAACCTCGCTAAACTATCACTCAAAGGACCTACACCCCTATTAAATGATTTATCCGAAATTACATACTCTTTAACTGTAACACCTTTTGACTTTTTCTCGCATTCTCCCAAATCTATATAAACATCATACTGAGATTCATTCGTCGCTAGCAAAAGATATTCTCCGTTATCTGGGTCTATCGCATATATATTCCCTCTTTTAGCCTCAATTTTCTTATCTCGCTGAGTTGTTTCTTTTTCTCGATTCTTATAATGCTCGTATTTGGCAGTTTTCAAGTAAATCGCTTTACCCAAAACGACTAATAGCAATAGAAAAAACACAGAAAAGACTATGCCTAATCTGGAATCCATTTGATATTTATCTGCATTACTATTAGTACTCATTGTTTTACTCCGCTATAAATATTACCTCTTTTATCGGTTCCCTCGAAATATCCACGCCAAGTGGCTGTAGTTTCTCTGCAAGCTTGTGCATCATGATAGAGTTCTGGTATTCAGTTCTTAATTTTGTGTGTTCAACTGTCAGCATTTTTATTTCATGAGAACAAGTTTCTATATCCTTAACTGTAATCTCTATATTATATCTATTACTTATGTAAATAATACACAAGAACGCAACTAACACAAACAATAATAAATTGGAGGTTAGCCAACCCTTCAATAAAAATTTCCCTTGTATTATTTCCCTTATCTTCATTCTTTATTTCATTTTAGCGATTCGAAGTTTCGCACTTCTAGAACGAGGATTCATTTCCATCTCTTCAAGACTTGCCGTGATAGGTTTTCGAGTCAATACCTCAAACGGACTTATCACATTACCAAAAAAGTCTTTATTTATCTTACCATCACAATTTCCAGATTTCATGCAATTCTTTACCAACCTATCTTCCAAAGAATGATAACTCATAACAACCAAACGTCCTTCTGGAGCCAAGACCTTTTCACATTGTTCCAACATCTTTTTCAGACAAGGCATTTCTTGATTAACCTCAATCCTCAATGCCTGAAACACCTTTGCGAAAAACTTATTCTCTTTTCCTTTTGGAGCACATTTTGACAAAGTTTCCATCAAATCAGTCGTAGAAAACAAACCACTTTCCTGCTTTGCAACAATTGTTTTGGCAATGTTATAAGCATTATTCAGTTCTCCGTACTCACTAAATATTCTACATAATTCCTCATGAGAGTAAGAATTGACGATATCTGCTGCAGTCAATCCTTTTTTATAGTTCATTCGCAAATCCAAATCCCCTTCAAACCTGGTACTAAAGCCTCTTGAAGCACAATCTATTTGATGTGATGAAATACCTAAGTCAGCCAATATACCATCTACTTTACCTGCTCTAAACAATTTAAGACTCTCTTCGAGCTTTTCAAAATTTTCCTCGATTAAACAAAATCTGTCATCGTCAATTGCATTGTTTACAGCATCGGGATCTTGATCAAAAGCAAACAACCTTCCTTCCTCAGAAAGCCTTTCTAATATCGCTTTTGAATGTCCACCTCCACCAAAGGTAACATCAACATAAGTGCCATCAGGCTTTATATTCAAAGCCTCCATGCACTCATTCAACATAACAGGTACATGATATACTTCCTCAGACATACTAAAAATCTTCACACCCTTTTACAACACCGCTCAACAACGCCTCCGCTGAAGCCACATAGTCAAAGTCATCGTTGTCAATCTCGTTGTAAGTCTTGGCGTCCCAGATTTCCATGTATTTTCCCGAAGCAACGACAACAATATCTTTGTCAATATTTGCGGTAGTTCGTTGTTCGACAGGAATAAGAATGCGATCGTTGCCGTCAAGCTCGATAATGTTAGCTTGAGTCAAACGTCTGAACAATCGCTTGGCATTAGGATTATAGGGATTTAAGTTTTCCTGAAGTCTCTCTACTTCTTTCTGAAAATCTGAATAGGTAAATAGTTCCAAGCATGCGTTGTATATACTTTTCCTGACAACAAAGCGTACGTCATCACTCGCAATAATCTGCGTCTTCAAAGCGACTGGTAATTTGAACCTGCCGTTTGAATCAACTTTACAAAATTCGACTCCTACGATTAATGACATGATTAACTACTTTTTTCAGCTTGTAAAATTACTACTTTTATTCCAAAAAAGAACAGTTGTTGAAAACTTTTTACCATTTAGTTCCAAAAAATCCCATTCAATTTTCACTTATATACGTTCAAAAAGCACAAATGTTACAATTAAAGAACAGAAAAACATATCTAAAAATCAGTTAATTAGAATAAAAAGACATTTTTTTGAAATCAAATTGCAATTCAACTTCTTATCTTAGCATTTCAAACAAATCTTATTCCATTATCATGAATAAACAATTTAAGAAAGGCATATTTTATCTCTTCACAAGCATGATTTTGTTATCTTGTAGCAACAAGAAAGATGAAAAAATGCAAAAACACACTCTCGATGGCAGAACGCAAGGAACATACTACCATATAGTATATTATAATTTCGAAGACAAGATTGCAAATAGCAAAGGCACAATTACTTCCGAAAAAGTGAAGAAAGGAATAGATAGTATCTTGAATGCAATAGATGCAAGTCTTTCTTTATGGAATCCACAATCCACTTTGAGCAAAGTAAACAAAAACGAAACGACTTCACTCGACAACATATTTTTAGAAAACTTCAAAGCCTCTAAACACTTTTGGAAATTAACCGACGGATATTTCGATATAACAGTTGCACCCTTGATAAAAGCATATGGATTTGCCAACGAAAAACGTCAAAAGCTCACACCAGAACAACAGGTCGCAATTATGCAATACATAGGCTTTGAAAAAGTAAATCTAATCGACAACAAAATAAAGAAAGACTTTGAAGAAATACAGTTAGATTTCAATGCAATAGCTCAAGGCTACACAACAGACAAAATAAGTGAGTATCTACGAAAACACAACATCAATTCGCACATTGTAGACGTAGGAGGCGAAGTCTATGCCGCCGAAAAAAAACCGGATGGTCAAAAATGGAGAGTTGCAATCGAAGAACCAAGCGACAGTATAGACGCTCCAAGGGAGTACAACTCTTTTATAAAACTGGAAAACCAAGCAATAGTCACAAGCGGTAGCTATAGAAAATTCATAATCGAAGATGGGGTAAAATACTCTCATACAATAAATCCCAAAACCGGAGAGGCGATCAAGCACAATCTTCTAAGCGTTTCTGTAACTGCAAAGAATGCAACCGCAGCAGATGCAATCGCCACAGCCTTTATGGCAATGGGAATGGATAAAGCGAAAGAATTTATCGTTAAGAACCCGGAATACGGAGCATTTTTCATATTCTGCGACGACAAGGGCAAGACAAAAACCTGTGCTACCAAACAAATCGAAAGCCTAATCGAAATAGTAGAATAGTAAAATGTTTTTACAGCAACTTCAATCTGCGTTCCAACACAATTTTACCGAAGATCAAGAAATTTTGGCAAAGAAATTGTCTAATTTTTTGTTCCATTCGCCCGAGCAAAACCTCTTTATAATCAACGGATACGCCGGAACAGGAAAGACAGGTATGATGTCGGCATTAGTAAAAACGCTTCCAATTTACGGAATCAAGTCTGTACTGCTTGCACCCACCGGAAGAGCGGCCAAAGTCTTGAGTAAATATTCCGAAAAGGCCGCTTCGACAATACATAAGCACATTTACTATTCCTCAGTTGACGCAAACGGAAACTTTAACTTGAAATTAAAACCCAACAAAGCGAACAACACAATCTATATCGTCGATGAAGCGTCCATGATCGATAATCAAACGGCATTATTCAACGAAAGAAACTTGCTAAACGACCTTGTGTACTATTGTCTTAACGGAAGAGGAAACAAAATCATAATGATAGGCGATTCAGCCCAACTTCCGCCGATTGGAAGCAAAAACTCACCTGCCTTAGACAAAGATTGCATTGAATCAGTCTTCAATTTCTCCGTCGGTTATCACCATTTGACGCAGGTAGTCCGCCAAGCATTGCAATCAGGCATACTAAAGAACGCCTCAAACATACGTTGGGCATTGGCAAACAAGAGAATAAGACTGCCAATCTTCAAAACAAAAGAGCTATTTGACGTAAAAATTGTTGAAGCCTTCGAATTGGAAGAAACACTTCAAGACGCTTATCGACAAAACGGCACAAACGAAGTTCTAATCATCACAAGGACAAACAAACTCGCCAATCAAATAAACCAATACGTCAGAAGCCGAATCCTTGACAAAGAAAACCAAATAGACATAGGCGAAACAATAATGTCAATCAAAAACAACTACTATTGGACTGAGAAATCAGCACTCACAGACTTCATTGCAAACGGAGATATGCTCAAAATAACCCGCATATTCGGCTACGAAGAACGATATGGCTTGCAGTTTGCGGACGTAGCCGTTCAATTCGTTGATTATCCCGAAGAAAGCGAATTGGAGGTCTGCGTAATATTGGATACATTGTTTGAAAATACCGCCTCGCTTTCAAGTGATAAACAACAGAAACTTTATGACGGCTTATTAGAACACTATTCACAGATAAGCAATGATAAATCCGTCATTAAGCAAAGCATAAAACAAGACAAGTATTACAACGCTCTGCAAATCAAATTCTCAAATGCACTCACCTGTCACAAGGCTCAGGGTGGCGATTGGAAGACTGTGTTTATCCAACAAGGCTTTTTCTCTGACGAAATGCTCGATGAGGAATACTTCCGTTGGCTTTACACCGCTGTAACAAGAGCTAAGCAACAGCTTTATTTAGTTAACTTTTCCGAAGATTTTTTCCTCTAAACTAAAACGACGTTTCGCTCTTACTGAAACGAAGTTTCAAGAAATTATTTCTTCGTTTTAGAAAATTAAAACGCCGTTTCGCTAAACACCATATCAAGAAAGAGCCAAATACTCTCTTTATTTGGAAATTTTATTTGCTATTTCCTTATTTATGTTTACCTTTGCAAGGTAGATAATTCGAAAGTTTCTAATGACAAAACATTTGAAGAATTTGCAAAAAGAGCTAAAAGGCGAATTAAAGTTTGATAAGATTAGCAGAATACTTTATTCTACCGATGCCTCTGCTTATCGTGAGGAGCCTTTGGCTGTTTTCATTCCATGCGAAGACTATGAGAATGATATAAGACTTTTGTTGCAATTCTGCAAAGACCACAATACTTTCATTATCCCAAGGGCTGCCGGCACTTCTCTTGCGGGTCAGGTTGTCGGAAAGGGAATTGTGGTCGATGTAAGCAAGAATCTGAACAAGATAATCGAAATAAACGAGAAGGAACATTGGGTAAGAGTACAGCCGGGTGTGGTTTTAGAAGAGTTAAACAGGAGTTTGAAACCCTACGGTTTGTTTTTCGGTCCTGAAACCTCAACGGCAAATCGCTGTTGCATTGGAGGAATGGTGGGAAACAACTCCTGCGGGCTGCATTCTTTGGTTTATGGTTCTGTAAGGGAGCATTTGTTGGAAGCAAAGGTGATATTGGCAGACGGAAACAAAGTTCTGTTAAAGCAACTTAGCAAAGAAGAATTTGAAAACAAAACTCTGCAAAACGATTTGGAGGGAAAGATATACCGATACATAGCATCTGTATATTCAAAGCAAGAGATAAGACAATTGGTTGCAGATTCGTTTCCCGATAAGGAAGTTACAAGACGCAATAACGGCTATGCCTTGGATTTTTTGTGTGATTCCGACTACCCAAACCTTGCTAAGTTGTATTGTGGCAGCGAAGGGACTCTGGCTTTTGCCACAGAGTTAAAACTAAATCTTGTTCCACTTCCGCCAAAGCATAAAGCACTTTTGTGTGTTCACTTTTCAAGACTGCAAGACAGCTTTACGGGCAATTTAATCGCTCTTCGACATAATCCGATGGCTGTCGAGCTGATGGATAACAATATTATAGAGGCGGCTTATCGCAATCCTGCTCAACGAAACAACACTTTCTTTATAAAAGACAAGCCTCAAGCGATACTGATCATCGAATTTGCTTTCGATAGCGAAGAATCACTCGATGCTTGTTTGAATGAAACGATAGAAGACTTCAAATCGGAAGGCACGGCTTATGATTTCAGCATAGTTAAAGGCGAGGATATTTCAAAGGTTTGGGGTGTGAGAAAAGCAGGATTGGGACTTTTGACTAATATTCCGGGAAGCAAGAAACCTGTATCGGTGATTGAGGACACCGCTGTCAATCCTCAGAAACTGCCCTCTTACTTAGAAGAATTTCAAACGATATTAGACAAATATAAACTCAAATGTGTGTATCACGCACACATAGCAACGGGAGAGCTACACTTGCGTCCGGTATTGGATTTGAAGGATTCATCGGACGTAATCTTATTTCGAAAAATCAGTAACGACATTGCGTTATTGGTAAAGAAGTATGGAGGCTCTTTAAGTGGCGAACACGGAGACGGACGTTTGAGAGGAGACTGGATTCCTTTGATGTACGGCGAACAGATTTACGATTTGATGAAGCAAATGAAGAATCTGTGGGACGAAAACGGGGTTTTCAACATAGGAAAGATAGTTGAAACGCCTCCAATGGACAAATTCCTAAGATATGAGAACGCTTCGCAAAGGCAAATCAAGACTTACTTTTCTTTCAATAAGGAATTAGGCTTGCAAAATGCCGCAGAGCAATGCAATGGTGCCGCCGACTGTCGCAAAAGTCAGGTTATAGGCGGTTTAATGTGCCCTACGTTCAAGCAAAGCAAAGATGAAGCGGACACGCCTCGTGCAAGGGCTAACATAATCAGGGAATTGCTTTCGTTCTCTCAAGAAAAAGACCCATTGCAATCTGAATTGATTAAAGCAGTGTTAGATAACTGTTTGATGTGTAAAGCTTGTAAGAATGAATGTCCTTCAAACGTTGATATATCTAAGCTAAAGAGTGAAGCCTTACAGCATTATTATGACGCCAATGGCTATAATGTAAGCACTCTTTTGGTGAGTTATCTTCCACGTTTGCAGGCTATGGCGAGCATTGCACCGTTTCTCTATAATTGGGTAGTGTCTTGTGGTTTCACTTCTAACATATTGAAAAACATTTTGGGCTTTGCTCCTGAGAGAACTTTGCCTAAGATACATAATTGCAACTTTGAGAAAGAAATAAAGCAACATTCTCAAAAATCTTTCAAGAAAACGATTTATCTTTTCATCGATGAATTCTCTCGATACCAAGATACAGAAATTGCAAAGACCACTATAAAGCTATTTTCTGCCTTAGGGTACAAGGTAAAGAAAGCTCCGATAAAGGAAAGCGGTAGGACGGCAATCAGTAAGGGTATGTTGAAAAGGGCAAAGCAAATTGCAAACAAAAATATCAAGACATTGCTGCCGCTAATCGACGAAACAACTCCTTTGGTCGGTATTGAGCCGTCTGCAGTTTTGAGTTTTAGAGATGAATATCCCGATTTGGTGAACTCTGACATTAGAAAGCTGACGCAAAACACCTATTTGTTTGACGAATTCTTTGCCAAGGAGATAGAAAACGGCAATATAGACAGTTCTTACTTTACAAAAGAACCTCAACATATTATTCTACACGGACATTGTCAGCAAAAGGCATTGATAGGTACTAAATTCATGGAACGAATGCTTAGTTTGCCTGAAAATTATTCCGTAGATGTTATTCCAAGTGGCTGTTGCGGCATGGCAGGAAGCTATGGCTACGAACGGAAACACTATGATATGAGTAAGAAGATTGCTCACTCTGTTTTGATTCCTGCAATCGAGAAAGCGGATTCTGATACTATCATAGCAGCTCCGGGTACGAGTTGCAGAGAACAAATAAGCCACTTCTCAAAACGAAAAGCTCAACACCCGATAGAGGTATTATATAACGCAATTGTAAACATTAAATAATTAAAAATATGAAACATTTTTTCAACAGGGTACTCCAATTCATTGACAAACTCATGTCAGGAAGATATATTCCCACTTGGGCAGTATCAATTATCGATACATTTATTGTAATCGTTTCTACATGGATTTCAGTTGTAATTATGGGGCGAGATAACCAATATCTAGATCTCTCTTTAAGCCCTTACTTGCAGAGATTCTTCCTATTGTCTATCTGTTGCACGATTATAGCTTTATTTGCTTTCAGAATACATCGTTCTGTCATTAGATACTCAACTTTTAACGACATGATACGAATCTTTTTTGCAGTATTATCAACTGCAATCATAATTCTGTTAATTTCATTCTTCTACAAATTGAACTATAATCAAGAATTTCTTCCATACACTTTGATTATAGTAAATGCTATCATTTCTTACACATGTCTATTCTCGTTTAGAATGTTCGTACGCTGGATTTTCGAAAAAGCATTCAAAATAAGCGGTTACTCTGGTTCAAGAATCAACGTAGTTATCTTTGGAGCCGGCAGAACAGGTATTGCAACCGCTAACACACTTATAAGTGCCAATAGAAAGCATTACATAAATGGATTTATAGATGACGATCCCTATTTACAGAATAAAACAGTCATGGGGCAGAAAATCTACTCTCGCAGTGAGCAAGAAAGGATTCTAAAGAGCAACGAGATTAATCAATTAATCATTGCGACGAATAGAATCAGCACTGAGAGGAAAAACGAAATCTTTGAGCTATGTCATGCCAATGGAGTTAAGGTTCTGACTGTTCCTCCGATAAAAACATGGACTGATGGCAAGTTGAAAAACGACCAAATCAAAGAAATCCAATTGGAAGACTTGTTAGGACGTGCCGAAATTACAATTAACCGCGACCTTATCGAACAACAAATCAGCGGAAAGACAATCTTGATTAGTGGAGCGGCAGGAAGCATCGGTAGTGAGATAGTTCGACAACTTGCACGCTTTTCTGTACGTCTTGTTCTTTTGGATCAGGCTGAGACTCCTATGTATCACATCGAGAATGAGCTGAATGACAAATTCCCTTCGGTTGAAAAAGATATTGTAATAACCTCTGTAACGGACCAAAACCGCCTTAGAGAGATTTTCAACAAGTATAAACCGCAGATAGTCTTCCATGCAGCGGCGTATAAGCACGTTCCGATGATGGAAAGAGAGCCTTACCAAGCTGCAAACAACAATATAATCGGAACAAAGTACATTGCAGACATCTCGATGGAAAATATGGTTGAGAAATTCATTATGATATCGACCGATAAGGCTGTAAACCCAACCAATGTCATGGGAGCAAGCAAGCGATATGCCGAAATATATATCCAACACTTGAATCTGTTGAGCGGAAACAAGACAAAATTCATCACCACTCGTTTTGGTAACGTATTAGGTTCAAATGGCAGCGTGATACCTCGATTCAAAGAACAAATAAGATTAGGAGGTCCGGTAACGGTTACACACCCTGACATCACACGTTACTTTATGACCATTCCAGAAGCAAGTCGTCTTGTTTTGGAAGCAGGAACCATGGGTAATGGAGGAGAGATTTTCCTATTCGATATGGGAGAACCGGTTAAGATATTATCGCTTGCCGAAAGAATGATCAAACTTTCCGGATTCCAACCTGGAGAACAAATCAATATTACTTTCTCCGGACTTCGCCCAGGCGAGAAACTATACGAAGAACTCCTTACAAAGAAAGAAGACATCTTGCCTACATATCACAAAAAGATATATATAGCAAAGACAGAGGTCGTAAACTCGGAAGAAATCGACAACTGCATGGAAGAATTGCAAACAATACTATCCGAAAACAAAGAAGCTCAAGACCTAGACATAGTAAGGAACATAAAACGTTTGGTTAAGACTTTCAAAAGCAACAATAGCGTTTACGAGGAATTAGATAATACAAATGAGAAATAAGAAATTGCTTATTGCAGGCGAAGCAAAGAGCATAAATACTCAAAGATTGAAGTCTATGTTTGTCGGTAAGTTCGAGCAAATCGAGATTACCGAAGGCATAGATTTCAGTTTCAAAAATTTTTTCAAAGCATTCTTTGCCGTAAAACGCCTTTTGAAGCGTTATCAGCCCGATTTGATTATTCTATACCAAGTAAACCTTACGGCCTTTGTAACAGCCCTTGCAAAGAAAAAAGGAATTCCCACAATAGCTATTGCAATAGGTAGCGACGTTCTTCTGATGCCTAAACGCGGTTGGCTTTTCAAAAAGATATTATCCTACACCCTACAACACTCTGACGCTTACAGTGCGAACACTCCTTATTTGATGGAGCAAATGAAAAGATATTGTCTGTACGATAAGCCTTTTGCTTTATCACATCTTGGAATCACACCTATCGAAGCTTCAAAAAAGGAAGACATAGTCTTTTCTAATCGTTTGCACAAGCCATTATACAGAATAGAGGATATAATCCGAGCTTTTGCAAACTTCGTTTCTATGCCTGAATACAAAGATTGGAGATTGGTTATTGCGGCAGAAGGAAATGAAAACAAGTTGAAAGAGTTGGCAAAGAGCCTTGGCATAGTAGAAAAAGTGGAATTTGTCGGTTGGCTTTCAAGTGAAGAGAACGCAAAGTACTATGCTAAAAGCAGGATATTTATTTCCATTCCACAAAGTGACAGCATGCCGACAAGCCTACTTGAAGCCATGAGTGCCGGTTGCCTGCCTATCATTGCCGATTTGCCGTCTTACCGGGGTTTGGTGGAGAATGTGCGTAACGCATTTGTCGTTTCCGATGATATGATTCAAAAAGCAGACTACATAAACAAAGCCCTACAACTCGACATCGAGACTTTGGCTCGCAACAACAAGCAATTCACAGACGATTACGCCACAATAGAAAGCAATAAACAAAGGCTGTGGGACTTAGTCGATACATTGTGTAAATAAGTCTTTGTTTTAATTTTTTCTTTCTTCGTTTCAGAAAATCCTTTCTTCGTTTCGCTACCACCCAAACGGCATTTGTGTGTGGTTTAAGGCGGAATGGTTAAGGTTTAAGGTTGGAAAGACTGCAGTAAAACAAAGCTTTCGAGTAATCAACAAAGTGTTTCCAATCTGTTTCTCCAAAGGAAACACTTTGTTTCACGCAGAAAAACACTCTGTTTCATCAAGAGAAACATTTTGTTTCACAAAGAGAAACACTTTGTTTCTTCAAGGGAAACACTCGCGATAACTTGCTTTGCGGATTTTGAAAGCTAATCTTTCAGTCTGCAAACTTTGCAAAAGCATCTCTTGGTCGAAAGAAAAAGTTTTTCTACCTTTGTAGCGAGAGATTGAAACGAAA
>JAGBSA010000149.1 GCA_017632095.1 Bacteroidales bacterium
AACTCTGCTTCCAATGCTTCAAATTCTTTCAACAATAAGTCGAATTCAAAATCGGACAAAGTCGAATTATCCAATACATAATATTCATAGTTGTATCGGTTAATCCTACTTCTTAAATCATCAATTCGTTCTTTTACCTGATTAAATCGTTGGCTCATCATCTTTTTGCAACTCTTTGCTTATGTCCTCATCTACGATATTATCGCGTCTTATTGTACGCAATGTATTTGCTGTAAGCGCATCATAATCTCTTCTATTGCGGATTATATCCATTGCTAAAAAGACTGCATTTCTGAAACTTTGAGCTGAAGCCATGTTTTTACCAGCTATTTCATATGCGGTGCCGTGTGCAGGTGATGTTCTCACAAATGGTAATCCTGCTGTAAAGTTTACTCCTTCTGTAAAGCTCATTAACTTAAATGGAATCAAACCTTGGTCATGATATAATGCCATTACACCATCAAATTCTCTAATTGAGCCATTACCGAAAAAGCCATCTGCAGGATATGGTCCAAATGCCAATATTCCATTATCAAAAGCTTCTCTTATTGCAGGAGATACTATTTCATCATCTTCTGCTCCTATCAAACCCCTATCGCCTGCATGTGGATTCAATGCCAAGACTGCTATTTTGGGCATACGAATACCAAAGTCTCTTTTCAAAGAATCATTCATTATTTTAAGCTTTCGCAAAATCAAATCCTTTGTTAGAATCTTTGGAACTTGAGCTAAGGACAAGTGATTGGTCATTATACCAATGTGAATATCTTGACAAGTCATTATCATCAAGCTATCTTCAACACCAAATTTGTTTGTAAGATATTCTGTATGTCCAGGAAAGTTGAAATCCTTACTTTGTATATTCTTTTTATTTATTGGATTTGTTACAATGGCATCTAATTTTCCAGTCATCAAATCATGACAAGCATAATCCAAACTCATCGCTGCCAACTTCCCTCCTATCTCTGTAGGTTGGCCAATGTCTATTTTTATTTCGTCTTGAATAATATTCAGAATATTGAATTTAGAATTCTCTGCTTGCTCTACTGAACGTATATTGACAAATGGAAAATCTGTTGCATTGATTAGCTTCTTGTGATAAGAAGCAACCTTTGAAGAGCCATAAAGAATAGGAGTACAGTTTTCAAACATTCTTGTATCGGAGAAGCATTTCAGCAATACTTCGTAGCCAATTCCGTTTACATCTCCTTGAGAAATACCTAAACGAATGTTCTCATTTTCTCTTTCTCTTCTGCCTCTAGAAGGCATTTTCTTATTGTTGTTAAATTCTATCATTTTCTTATTGTTGTATATCTTTGTTTAGCACAAGCGACTGAATGAAATCAACAATCAATCTAACACCATAACCGCTTGCTCCTTTATTTATATAATCCTTCTTAACAGAAGACATAGCCACTCCTGCGATATCTAAATGTAAATATGGGTAATCGGTAAAATGAGCTAAGAATTTACCAGCTGTAATCATTCCAGCCTCACCTGGACCACAGTTTTTAATATCTGCAATATCTGATTTGATTAATTCATCATACTCTTCCCAAAAAGGAAATTCAGCTATACGTTCATATGTACTTTCGCCACATTGTTTCAATAAAGACATATAGTCCTCTGCCCTTTGTTGAATCGCTGCAATACCATAAGGACCTATCGCTCTAGCAGCAGCACCTGTCAAAGTAGCAGAATCAATCACCAACATAGGAGAAAGTTTTTTTGCATAAGCCAAAGCGTCTGCTAGAATCAATCTTCCCTCTGCATCAGTATTAATCACCTCAACATTGGTTCCATCATACATATTGATTATATCTCCACTTGCATAAGCGTTTCCACAAGGGCGATTATCTGTAGAAGGGAACAAACCGACCACATAAATAGGTAATCCTAAAGAAGCAACAGCATAAAGAGCAGAAGCCATCATTGCTGCACCAGCCATATCCTCTTTCATATCATTCATATAATCACCGGGCTTAAGGTTTAATCCTCCCGTATCATAAACAAGACCCTTTCCAACCAAAACAAGAGGTTGTTTATTTATTGTCTTCTCTGGTTTATAAGTCATTATTGTAAATGTCGGAGGGTCAACGCTTCCTTTATTTACAGCAAGTAGTCCTCCCATCTTTTCGGTTTCTATCTTATCCTTGTGCCAAACATCAACCTCTATCCCTGCTTCATGAGACATATTTACAAAAGCAGCAGCTAACCCTTCAGCATTCAAACTACAGAAAGGTTCATTCACCAAATCTTTACATTTTTCCACAGCTCTTGCAATAATCAAAGCTTGATCTATATCCTTACTATCAACAAATGGATTAACGATAGACAACTTATCAAACGGGTGAATACACTTCTTTGGATCTGTCTTATAAGAATCAAAGGTATAACTTGCCAAAAGCATTCCTTCAACAAAACCCATAGTTTCGTCCTTTGAGATATTGGAAACAAGTTGCAGATGTTTTATATACTCGTTATCACAAAAGTCTAACAACTTTGCAGCAAGACGTCTTTGAGTATCAATATTTTTACTCTTATTCTCAGAGTCCTCAACCAAAGCAATAATTTCCCAATGAGAAATCTTATTAAAAGCAAAAAAAGTTCTATTATTTTCTTTTAATTCTCTATTCACAAATTCCATCAAGTCTTCACTCAACAACTTGGAATCAATTGGAGAATCTCCTTCTTTTCTCAGCACAAACAAAGAAGACAAATCTTGTTTCGGACTTTTCAATCTATCTATAACTATCATAGTATATTTTTCTCGAAATTCAATTGAGCAAAGATACGAAATAAAACCAAAATAACTATCTTTGCAAGACTAAAAAACCAAAATATGAGAATAAAAACAATTATAACGGTTATTGTAACTTTGATACCATGCTTACTTAGTTCAATTTGTTTTGCAGGTAGTCCGATAAAAAAAGCTACAGGCAGAGAACATTATGTAAAAGAAGCCATTTCCAATATGACACTTAAGGAAATGGCAGGTCAGTTGATTATGATAGGAAGTGATTCCGACATATCAGCGGCATACATTGAGAAAATAATGAATGAAATAGACTCTAACAAAGTTGGAGGAGTTTGTTTTTTCAAAGGCGAAAGCAAAAACGTTCCAATACTTATTGGGAAATACAACTCAATTTCTAAGATTCCTCTAATGGTTTCAATAGATGGCGAATGGGGAGCTGCAATGAGACTCACAGACATAGAATCTTTTCCACGAGCCCTAACACTTGGAGCCTTATCCGAAAGAAACTACAATTTAGTTTACGAAATGGGTAGATTGATAGCAAGACAATGCAAATCATTAGGAATACACATCAACTTCGCTCCTGATATTGATATAAACCTTACTGCATCTAACCCCGTAATCAACACACGCGCTTTCGGAGAAAATAAATACAAAGTAGCACTTCTTGGAGAGCAATACATAAAAGGAATGCAGGACGAAGGCATTATGGCAGTTATCAAACACTTTCCCGGACATGGCGACACAGATGTCGATTCCCACAAATCCTTACCAACAATAAACCACAGCAAAGACTTTATCGATTCAGTTGATCTTTTTCCTTTCGTTTACAATATCGAATCTGGAGTTTGGGGAGTGATGGTTGCACACTTAAATGTGCCTGCATTGAACCAAAAATACAACTATCCGGCAAGTATAAACCCCGATATAATAAACGAATATTTGATAAAGAAATTAAATTTCAAAGGTTTAGTTTTTACAGATGCCATGAACATGAAAGGATTGACCAACGACTATCCCGATGGTCAAGCTCAAGTATTAGCACTCAAAGCAGGAGTCGATGTACTTCTTATGCCTAATGATACGAAACTTGCAATAGAGGCAATATTGAAAGCAGTTGAAGACGGCACTCTAAGTAAAGAATTCATCAAAGAAAAATGCAAAAAAGTATTACGTTGGAAATATGACATGGGAATAATATCTCAAAAAAATAACACAAAAAAACAAAAAGAAACAGCAAAAACTCTTAATCCGTTAGTTCACGATTTGAATCAACGAATTGCCAATCAAACAATGACTCTTTTGAAAAACGAAAACGAAATCCTTCCTCTAAAACTCAAAGAACAATCAAGCATAGCTATAATCAACGTAGAAGATGAACCATTTACAGCATTTGATGAAGTAATTGCAGAAAAATATACAACAAAACGCTACTTCATCGACAAGAAAGCAACATCTGAGCAAATTGATAGCATACTCACATTGGCAGAACAAGAAGACCTCATAATAACTGCCATTGCCGGCGGAATGAACCAAACAAAGAAAGTAAACTATGGCTTAAACGAAAGAAAAATAGAGGTAATTAGTAAAATTCAAGCTAAAGAACGTCAAAATATATTGGTACTTTTTGCCAACCCTTATTGCTTGGAAAGTCTTGACTCCTTAGATAAATACAACGCTTTGGTAATGGCGTGTCAGAATTTGAAAGAATTTCACATCTCAGCTGCCAATGCAATATTAGGAAACATAGAATTTAACGGACGTATCCCTGTTAGTGCTAGTAAAAAGTACGGAGTATTTTCCGGAATCACCAAAGCGGCTAAACAAAAAAAGAAATCCTACAAACAAGTCGAAGAAGCAGGAATGCGAAGCGAGTGTTTCGAAAAAATTGACAGCATTATAGACGAGGGAATCAAACAAAAAGCATACCCGGGAGCCCAAGTACTTATAGCAAAAGACGGAAAAATCATCTATGAACGCAATGTAGGATACCAAACCTATGACTCACAAGAAGCAATCACCGATAGCAGTGTTTATGATTTAGCTTCATTGACAAAAGTCCTTGCAACAACAATAGCTGTTATGAAATTGTATGAAGAAGACAAGTTTTCACTTGATGATAAGCTCTCAAAATATCTTCCATATCTAAAAAAGACAAACAAATCCAAAATAACGATACGCGAAGTCTTAGCACACACAGCAGGACTCAAAGCCTTCATTCCCATTTGGAAAAATTCACTAACTGCAGCAAAAGAACAGACAGACCTATACTCCAATAACAAATACGGAAACAAAGATTACCTACAAGTATGCGACAGTTTGTTTATTCAAAAGGCGTACAAAAAAGAGATTCGTAAAATAATAGCAGACTCACCTCTTAACAGCAAGCCCAAATATCTGTACAGCGACCTTGGATTCATTATGTTAGGCGACTTAGTTGAGGAAGTAAGCGGACAAAGTTTAGATTCCTACCTTGAAGAGACTTTTTTCAAACCTATGAGACTTCACAATACAACATACAATCCAAATTCCAAAAGCTTAAATCCCGACAACATAGTTCCAACAATAGAAGCTATAGATTTTAGAAAAAGTAAAATCAAAGGCTTTGTTCATGATGAAACAGCAGCTCTTAATGGCGGTGTTGCAGGACACGCAGGCTTGTTCTCAAATGCAAGAGAAGTCTTTGCAATATGTCAAATGCTGTTAAACGAAGGTGAATATAACGGCAAGCAATACCTAAAACCTGAAACCATAAAGACATTTAACCATAGGTATTACGCAAAACAACAAAACCGTCGCGGTCTTGGATTTGACAAACCTTTGATTTCTTCTCCTAGTAGCCACTGTTCAAAGTATTGTTCCCAAGAAAGCTTCGGTCATAGTGGCTTTACGGGGACTTACTTTTGGATAGACCCACAGAATAACACCATTTTTATATTCTTATCCAACAGAGTATATCCGGATGCTAAGGTAAACAAATTGGCACAAATGAATATACGCACAGATATTCAAGACTTGATTTACCAATCCTTGAAAAAGTAATAGCAAAACGAAGATTTAATAAAATAAAACGAAGATTCAGTTGAGTAAAACGAAGAATTATTTAAACGAAACGAAGATTCACTTACTCAGGGATTTAGCCTCACGATACAACACAAAAAGTTTTATCTCTGAAGACCCTGTTAAGTTTCCTAATTCCTACACACAAAAGCAAGATATTGAGATTTCAGCCTTGATTTCTTCATGGATAGCCTATGGAAATAGGAAACAAATACTCCAAACCCTTACAAAGTTGCATTCAGACTTCGATAACTCTCCTTACAACTACATAAAGAATCGCTCATTCGACAAATACGCAAACGACAACGCTTGTTTATATCGTTTTTACACCAATCAAGATTACTATCAGTTGTGTAACACTCTCCATAACATCTATTGCGTTGAGGGATTTATGAGTTTGGAAGACAAACTCCTTGCAATGAGCAAGCAATACAAAGATGCCACACATCTTCTCGAAAACTTAATTTCTTTATTCCCAAATCAGAAAGGCATTCCACAAAACACAAAATCCGCTTGCAAGCGTTTATGTCTTTTACTTCGTTGGTTGATACGTCAAGACCATATTGTAGATTTGGGTATCTGGAATCTGTTACCACAAAGCGAACTTTTGATTCCATTAGACACTCATGTATTTCGTTTAGCTAAGCAAATCGGATTGACCGACAGAAATACTGCCGATATGAAAACGGTAAAAGAAATCACCCAAGCAATGAAAGAGGTATTTCCTACTGACGTTGCATTGGGTGATTTCGCTCTATTTGGTTACGGCGTAAGCGGTAACGACTTTTAATTATCTCAAAGGCGAAAATCTTAATGTAAAGCTATATGTTCCGGAACTTGGAACGTGATATTTCTTTATAGCTTGTGGTCCGCAACTTCCGTTGCCTAATCCTCTTTGAACATAATCAAAATGTGTGTAAACCTCACTTCTTGGAGTCATTTCCCAAGGGTGAAGAACTTCTTTTATGAAATCGGTGTCATCATAGTGCAACATAGAGAATGCAATAGGGCTTTCAGCCTCTATTTTCAAGCCTTTGTTTGCGCCTTTCTTGTAAAGAGAGATTTCTCTCATCTCTTGACGGTTTCCACATGATTGAGGGTGAGCGTAAGGCGTAAACATATCGCTTACGGTTGTTGAATAACGGCTTACAAATGATGCTTCTTGTCTATCGTTGTAGTTTTCCCAAGGTCCCTTTGCGTAATAATCTATCTCTTCAAAGTCTTTTGAGAAAATCATTCCTACACCTAATCTTCTTAATTCCTCAACAATAGGATTCATTGTTACTTTCATATCCACTATGTTGTTAGAATAGATCGTGTATTCAATGGTGTAAGGGCATTTTTCGGAAGTTGTGCTTACCTTTACATTGGCTTTTGTTTTTTCTTTGTTGAAAGTGATTTCAAAAGTGCTTGCTATATCGCTTGAAATGCTGTCTCCATGTCTGTCATTCTCTATCCAACGATTATTATTGTAACGAGGAGAGCCTTTTCTGTCTGTTATCACATCACAATCTGCATACTTCCAAGAAATAATTTCGCCATTTGCTTTATCAAAACTTATCTTAAATCCTTTGTTTTCAAGAGTGATTTGCTTTTCATCTTCTATTACATTGAATTTATCGTTGCTTTCAGCCACAGGAGCCAAACTATTGTTTCTCTTATTCAAAGCAAATTGAGCTTGAGCCATTTCATAGCCTGATTTTGCCCAAAGATTAGCTTGCTTAAATCTTGCTTGAATATTGATAAAGCTTTCTTTTGTTTGATCAAGGTTTAGATCGAATGGAAGTTTTATTCTTAATGTGTCGTTTGGTTTAAGAGCTGGTAATTCAACTCTGCCTTTGAAGATTTCATATCCGTTTTCTTCTATTTGGTAATCAAGATAAAATCCTGCCAAGTCTATGAAATCGTATTTGTTAAGTATGGTTAGTTCTTGCGAATCTTTGTCAAAAGAAAGGAATTTGATGTATTGATACACTTGTTTTACTTCTGCAAGTTTGTCATTCCACTCTCTATCGGCTCTAATTATGCCATTGTTCATAAAATTGCCTTGATGAGGACCGGGA
>JAGBSA010000150.1 GCA_017632095.1 Bacteroidales bacterium
AAAGATGAACACAGACATGTTAATCATTTATTTGGCTTACACCCCGGCACAACTATTTCTCCAATTCTTACACCCGATTTAGCAAAAGCATCAAAGGTTGTTCTAAATCATAGAGGCGATGGAGCAACAGGTTGGAGTATGGGTTGGAAGATTAATCAATGGGCAAGGCTTTGTGATGGAGATAGAGCTTATCTTTTGTTTGGCAATCTTTTAAAAAATGGAACGCTAAATAATCTTTGGGATTCTCATCCTCCTTTCCAAATTGACGGAAATTTTGGTGGCAGTGCAGGAATTTTAGAAATGCTTTTGCAATCACATTTAGGCTTTTTGCATATTCTTCCTGCTCTTCCAATGGCGTGGGAGCAAGGAAACGTAAAAGGATTGCTTGCAAGAGGAGGATTTGAAGTAGATTTGGAATGGTCAAACAATACTTTGCACACAATAAAACTTCGCTCCAACGCAGGAGAAGACTGCAATCTTGTTTACAAAGACGCAAAACTATCTTTCAAAACAAAGAAAGGACGTTCGTATCTAATAAAATACGAAAACGGAAAATTGACAAGGGAGTGATTTAGTAAGCCTTTACAGCCGTACCGCTTACAAAAGCCATAACGTATGAGCCACCGCTGAAATCATCTACCGAAAAGTTGATGCCGACAATAGCGTTTGCTCCAAGTTTTGTAGCTCTTTCTTCCATTTGTTTTAAAGCTGTCTGTTTAGCCTCAAACAAAGCACTTTCGTATCCCGAACTTCGATTTTTCTTATCAGGGTCTTGACGTTTGAGAAAGGGGCTCAATTGAAGTTTAACCACTATTTCTCCTGTTACAATACCGAGATAGGTCGCTATTTGCTTTCCTTCAATATTGTTCGTCGTTGTTATTATCATACTAATATTATTGATTTGGATTAGTTTGCATAACTAAGGCAGCTACTATGTAGGCTAATATTCCTGCACCTCCACAAAGCACAAATATGATAAGTAATATTCTTAATATAGTTGCGTCTATTTCAAAGTATTCTGCAAATCCGCCACATACTCCGCAAAGTTTTTTGTTTGTTTTTGAACGATATAATTTTTTCATGGTTTGATTAAGTTTTTAGATTCTTTACAATATGCAAATATATGAAAAAATAATTTTATAGTATAATTGCTTTCTAAAATTTTCTTAATGTTTTATGAATAAAAGTGAATTTGTTTGGCGATTGGCTGAAAAGAAAGACGTTGATACAATAGTAGAAATTATTGAGGGAGCTGTTTTTAGACTTGGGAAAGCGGGTATAAATCAATGGCAAAACGGATATCCTAATAGGGAAGTTGTGCTTTGTGATATTGAAAAGGGTGTTGGTAGAGTTTTGTGTGAAGATGAAAGAATCCTTGTTTATGGTGCTGTGGTTTATTAGGGAGAAAAGGCTTACGATGACTTAAAAGGAGGAAAGTGGCTTATGCAAACTCAAGACTATGCTACTATTCATAGGGTTTGTGTAGTGAATGATGGAGTTGGAAAGGGCTATGGTAAGGAGTTTATGTTGCAAGCAGAAGATGAGGTAAAGAAAACGTTCCGCAGTATAAGAATTGACACTCACCCTGACAACAAAATAATGCAATCAATGGTAGAAAGCCTCAATTATTCCTACTGCGGAACGGTTATGTATGAAAGTTTACG
>JAGBSA010000151.1 GCA_017632095.1 Bacteroidales bacterium
TAAGATGTTTCTTATTTTTACATCTATTACCTTTTCTACTTTTAGGTCTTTATCAATAGGCTTTCTTATAGTGTAAACATCTACAAAGCTTACAAGCTTTACTTTTGACGGAACTTTGTCTGTATGCAAAGAATCTAAATACAAAGGATTCTTTTCTAAAGTATTCTTACCTGTAAATGCTTTCTTAGGGTCGTTATTAAATTCTTGTAAACGTTTTAACAAAGCTTCTCTATATGCTTTATTTGCTACGGTTTGAATTTTCTCTATATTAAATGAAGCGTTTACAGATTCTACTTTTGTTTCGTATTGTTTGATTTTGCCATACACAGTTTCCAAGTGTAGTTGTCCCCTTGGAGTTTGTTGAATAATTTGTTTTTGTCCGTTCTTTGTCTTGGTAGTGTTGGTGTTTCTTGTAACAACTTTATTCTTTGCCTTGATTGAAACCAATGTTTCCTCAAGATGTCTTTTCGCTTCCTTACGGAACTCATCTAAAGGCATAGGAGGGTTGAAACGTAGTTTGTTGTTCTTGTCTCTATACAATTCTTTGGCTTCGATTCCATAAACAGCAGACGTTCTTTTTTCCTTATCCAATAGTCGAATTTCCACATTATCCAAATCAAGATGATCTCCTACAGACTTTTCTACACGAGCATTAAGATTATTTAGGTATTGTATGTAGCTTGGTTTTGTAAATGCAATAGTCAAGGCGTCCATGGCGTGATGGCGATGATCGTTTCGTTTAGTCCAATCTTTAATTGTTCTAATTACATTTCCATCTCTATTTGTATGGGAATTGGTTAAGCCACATTTATCATACTTATCCCAATTCAACTCTTTCATCACATCAACCAATTGCCAATCCTCCCTTAGTCTATCGGTAACTGAGCCTGTTGTTGTATTGACTACCTTTACTATTTGTTCTAAAATCTCTCTTGACTTCTTGGCAATGTATTGTGAGTTACGCAAATCTCTATCTATAAATCCATCTGGGATTTCGGATTGAGTCATTAAGAGATTTTTTCTTTTGGTTTTGCTTATCTTTTCTTCTGCAAAAAGTTTTTCGACTCTGCTCTTATACTCCTCTACACCCTTAGCCTCGTTTTTGCTTAAGACATAATCGTATGCCGTCATTCTTCCTTTCTCTATATTGGCATCTCTTTTCTCTAAAGTCTTGTTAGAAAATGAATCATCGAACAATAAGGCTTGTGGGATTATGTGTTCTATATCAAACTCCTTGCTGAATAGTTTCTCTTTCGGAATATAAGTATTGGTGTATAGCGTTTTATAACCAACTCTCTCTAATTCTTCGTATAATTTGTAACGAATAATATCGTTTCTACTTGGATTAGCTATATTGAATGGTGCTTGTTGTAAAACCTTTACAATATCGTCGTGTTCTTTCTTGGATTTCCCAATAGATTTGGTTAATTCGTCTCTTTCCTTAGCACTCTTTTTGAGTTCTCTTGCCAACTCTAAACGTATTTCATCGGGTTTGCCATATTCAGCAATTAGAGAATTGACAACGTTTACCATTTGGTTAAGAATCTTTTCTACAACAGGGTTTCTTAAACTATTCTTAGGTAATTGAGAAAGCGAATCTTTTAATACTTTATTTTCTATTTCCTCTTTTGTAAGTGAGTTTTTAGAGTGTTTGTAGCCTGCCTTTTCGCAAGCATCACTATATATTGAGCCTTGTTTAAGGAATGGTAATATTTTTAATGTTGCTCTTGTGCTAAGACTACTATAATCCAAAGAGAAAGTAATTTGAGCCAAAATACTTGCATACTCTTTTGGCATGCTGCAAAGCTCCATTAGTTTTTGTATTAGCTTTTCGTTTCCTAATTTTGAGCTATCTCCCTCAAACGAATAAAGCAAATGCCATAGTCTATAGTATGCTTGCTTTTCTATTTGTTGTTCTTCTATCTCCTTGGCAGTTAAATCTGTATTGAACGAAAGAATATCTGTATTAAATCCTAAGGCATCAAAAACTTCTCTTACTTCCTTTTCAACCTTTGGTGCTTTGCTTTTTGCAAAGTCTATTTCGTGTCCGGATAGTTCGATGATTTCTTGAAAAGCCTTAAAGAAGGCAGCTCTTGTTTTATTTCCCTCGATTTCTTCATAATTGAGTTTGTAATCACCTTTCAAATCAAGCTTTTGCAAAGCTTGAGAACTTGTAAGTTTTTCTTTTATGCTTAACTCTGCATACAAAGTTTGCTTTTCTTCTTGAGTCAAAGGACGTTTACCATATTTGAACTCTGTTGTTTCTCCAAACAAGTCTTGTTGATTATTCGGTATTACATTTCCCTCTATCTGAACATTGTTAAGTACTTGCCAAATCTTAGATTCTTGGAATACAGGAGAGGATTTTGGAGTAACACGAGGACCGATTGTTTTTGTTACTATTTTACCATTTTTCTCTATTTCAATTTCTTTTCCCTCCAATTCGCAAATACTCAAAAGTCCTTTTTGGGATTTTAGTTGTCGTTGATAAAAGATTACAATATCACGAATCTCTTTTTTAAGTTCTTCAGTCAGTTCTTTGTGATACTTTGCTTGTGATTCCCAAATCGTTTCAAATTCATCTAAATAGTCTTGACGATAGAACACTTGATTCTTTGTGCTATAATGAGGATTTTGTGATAATTTGCTGTAAAGATATTGTCCTACTGTTTGATGATTAAAGTATAATTCTTTACTTCTATCACTTATGTTTCCTAAATAGTTGCTTGAATTATTTAGTTGGTTGTTTATATCTTGAAATATTATAGCAAGTTGTTCCAAACTCATTTTAGAGTTAAGAGATTGGCTTCTCCATAAATAGTTTTCTTTCTTTAACTCAAAGCCTTTTGTATCTCTTTTTACTCCCTCAATATCGAAAGCCTTTTGACAAATAACCCAAGTCTGACCTTTGTTCTTTCCTTTTAATTGTTCTTTTAATTCATCTGTCAAAAATTCAGGATAATATTGCTTTTGGTATTCCCAAATCTTGTCAAATTCGTTTTGTAAGTCTGAACGATAGAAATCAGGCTCAGCTTTTGTTCCTTTGCTTGTCAGTTCTAATAGGAGTTCTCCCGGAGTTAAATCTCTTTCGTATAGCTCTTTCGCAATAGCCATTCCGTCTATGAGTTGTCCCTCATCGGTTGATTTTGCTTTTCGACTACTCTTGTAGCCTCGCTTCTTGTTAATCATCAACAAGACTCTCGCAAATTCACTTAAACTAATCTCTTGTTCGGCTGCCTTTGCTCTCAAAGAAAAAGTTTCAAAAGTTGATTCATTACCTTGTTCTGATAAGATTGTTTTATCATCAATGAAATTATGTTCCTTTAATATCTTGATTAAAGATTCTTTTCTTAATTTATAGCGTTGTAAGTTTCTTCGAGCTGAACGTTTTGATGTTCTGTCTGCATTAGTGGTAATGCTTTTCCCTTTTTCAAAATTACCAAGTTCGTCAGTTGTTAAAGGATTTACCCTCACACCTACTTTAACTATTGAAGATGTTTCGTCCTTTGTTTCTGCTTCATTTACGACTGCCCAACCTATGCTGTTTGTTCCTAAGTCTAAGCCTAATATCTTTTTCATAGAATGTATCGTTAAGGTTATTCTGATTACAAATTTACAAAAAAAGAAGTAAAAACCATTGCTGATTAAAAAAGTTTTGTATCTTTGCCTCACTAAATTGAAGCAATTCACAATAAGGATTATTCCGTTGTGAAAACATTTAAGTGCGGCACTCTTTCGGGTGTCGTCTTTTTTTTTATCCCTAATGTATTATTTCCGAGATATAAATCAACGAATTTTCTTTCTACTCGGATTTCGCTTACTCCTCTGTCTTGTTCTTTGTGGCGAAGCGGCGGTCTCGTTGGGCGAGTAGGGCTTGACGGTGTCGGTTGAGGTCTTCGACTTGCTTGTCGAGCAGGGAGCGTACGGCATTTTTCTCGTCGAGTTCGCAGTCTATGTCGTTTAGGTGGTTGGTGTAGTCGTTGAAACAGTCTTCGTCGCTTTGGAGAGGGTAGATGTAGAAGTGTCCGTGTCTTGCCAAGAGCTTGCGGAGAGCATCTACAATCTCGATACTTTTCAAGAAGGTAGCCTTGTTCTTAGGGCAGAGGTTGGAGTTGAGGGTTGAGCTGCGAGCGTAACGTCTGCGATAAGCTGCAAAGACATTTCGTTGTTTTTCCATGTCAAGTCCCAATATGCAACCGATGCGAATCAAGGTGGCATCGTTATGTTCTTGCTTAAAATCGAAGCTGAATTGACTCTTTTTGCCAAAGAAAAAGTTCTCAAAGATAACAATATTGCAAGGAGAGTCAGAAAAAACCCTATACCAATTCTCATACAAATCCTCCACCATAGCCGACGACCAACTCACAGGGTGAATCGGAAGGGCTGACTTGGTGTTTCTTTGATGTAAATCTGCAATTTTATCCTTAGACATTTCCTTAACTTAAATAATTGTGATGCAGTGATTAAGCAAACTTTTTTTCAAAATGAACAAAAATTTTCCTTAAAGCTTTCCACATTCGGACTACAAAGATAAGAATAAAAATACATATCTGCCATACATACAAAAGGGTAGAAGGGGGCTTATATCCGACATTTTATTAACACGAATATGCAGATACGATTTAAGGTATTGACAATCATAGGTTTTAGCCTATTTTTGCCGTGTTGAAAATCATTTATTCATTTTACGGTTTAGTCATCGTGAGGGTTGCGACGAATTCGACTAAATCGACTAAAAAAAACAATTAAAGCGATGAAAACTACACAAGAGGTTTTGAAAGAATTGAGAATCGCCTATTCGACACTTTACAGGTTGAGGCGTAAGATTGGTATGTTTGCCAAAGAGAAACGGACAAAGAATTGGTACACCGAGGAAGATGTCAAACGCTTAAAAGAACAAATGGAAAGGGAGAACTGATGGCAAAGGTGATAATCGACATAGAAATGATAAAGGCATTGGAGCAGAGGAGTTACTGTAAACTCTCTCCGGCAGAGAGAATCATTGTGGCATATGTGCATAACTTCAAACAAGGATTCTATGGCAGTTGTGTGCATTTGAGCAAGATTTGCGGATTAAGTGTCAGACAGATAGGCACCTTGGTCAGAAGACTCCAAAAAAGAAAAATCTTAATCGAAGAAAGAGATGCTTTAATCTTGAATCCGCTCTACCGCAATTAAGCTTAGGAAGAAACTTCCTTGGGGTAAGGAAAAAACTTCCTGCGGGCTAGGAAGAAACTTCCTTGCTATAAGGAAATAATTTCCTGCCGACAAGGAAGAAACTTCCTCCAATAATAAATATATAATATATATATAATAAAACTATATTAAAATTATAGTAAAGAAAAATTAAAAATAAAAAGAAATGTGATTATGGAAACAGCTTTGATAACTAACATGGCAAAAGATATGAATATAAATTTGACAGAGGGATTGACTGTGAAAAAGAGTATGAATAAGGCGATGGTGTGCAAGTGTTTTGATTTGTTCGACTTGTCAAAGACCGAAATCAGAGGCATAAGCAAAGTTGATGGACATTCGAGGATTATCAGCGGTTGGTTTTCTTCGGTGGAGTGTTTGCTTTCGTCCTTGGAGGTCTTGGAGTCGGAGCCGTGGCAGTGGTATTTTGTGTTTAACGAGGTGGATCAGACGCAATTGATTTCCAAAAGCAATGTGAATATGAACTATAATTGCTTTACTCAATCCAATGTAACGCTTTCCGATAAAGATGTGTTGCGTAGGCGTTGGATAATGATAGATATAGACCCTGTACGTCCGAGCGGAGTGAGTTCTTCCGAGGAGGAATTGGCAGAGGCTTTGAGTGTGGCAGACAAGGTGAGGGATTTTCTTACGGATAAGGGCTTTCACACACCGCTTGTCGCCCTTTCGGGTTCGGGTTATCACTTGATGTATCCTTGTTCGATTGAGCTGAGCCAAGAGAGCGATGTAGTGATGAAGGATTTTCTTTCGGTGCTTGCCATGTTGTTTAACACCGAGAGGGTGGAAATAGACACTGTGGTGCACAATCGTTCTCGTCTGACTAAATTATACGGTACGGTGGCTAAAAAGGGCTCAGACAGCCTGCAAAGACCTTGGAGGGTAAGTAATATTCTAAGTATGCCCGAGAGCTTGGAGAAGGTGGATTTTCTCTTTGTGAAAAAGCTGGTCGATGACTATATGGATTGCAACAAGCCTCGTTCGGAGTATAACGACTATGGGCGTAAGCGTTTTGATGTTCGAGCCTTCCTCTCCAAGCATGGGATTGGTTACAAAGAGAAAAGGGTGAAAGGCGGTGTTAAGTTCGTTTTGAACTCTTGTGTGTTCAACCCTGAGCATAAGGCACCCGATGCGGCAGTGTTTCAGTTTGACGATGGACGATTGGGCTATAAGTGTTTCCATAATTCATGTTCAAACTATCATTGGAAGGAGTTTCGTGAGCGATTGGAGCCATTGAGCGAGCCTAAACCGAGTTATTCATCTTCGGATTACAACTCCTTTGAGCAGCTAAGCCCCGACTTTGAGCAGCAGTGGTTACGTTTGAAGGACATAAACGCATTGAACGCCGAACAGGTGCTGCATATCCCAACCGGCTTCAGAGGCTTGGACAGCAGTATGAACGGAGGCTTGGCAGCGGGTGGAATCACTATCTTGACGGGTGCAAACGGCTGTGGCAAGACGGTGTTTTTGAACAACCTCATACTCAACGCCTGCGACAAGGGTTTCAAAATCGGACTTTGGTCAGGTGAGATGCAGTCGTGGAGGATTAAGAATTGGATACATTTGATTGCAAGAGGTGTGCATTCGGATAAACCGGAGATAGGACGTATGATTGACAATTGGTTGCAGGAGCGTCTTTTCATCTACAACAACAACTATGGCAATAACTGGGAGGAATTGTTTGTGAGCATAAGGAATTTGGTCTTGCAGCAGAGCGTAAACCTTGTTGTGTTGGACAATTTGGCGTGTATGAATATCAATCGCAATATTGAGGATAAGTACGAGCAACAAAGTATGTTTGTAAAAGCCTTGGCGGAGTATGCAAAGCAGTCTGCAATCCATATCATCTTGGTTGCACACCCACGCAAGTCCTTTGGCGTTGTGAGAAAACACGACATCTCGGGTTCCTATGATTTGAGCAATATGGCAGACAATGTGTTTATCATGCACAAGGTGAACGACGACTTCATGAAAGGAGCCAAGGAGTTTTGGAAGTCCTCGACGGTGGACGGCTATTCGAAGTTTGACAGCCTGATTGAAGTAGCCAAGAACAGAGACATGGGCGAAGAAGGCATGATAGGACTGTTCTATGAACGCTATTCGAAACGTCTGAAATGTGAATTTGCCGAAATCCTGCACTACTCTTGGGAACCCAACGCCTCAATTCTCTCAATCTGATTCTGCTTTGTCAAATGTTCTTGTGCTTTGTCAATCTTTTGTAAACCAGAGTCTTTCACCCTATTGGAGCAGGTGCGGTTTTGATGTATCTTTGCATCGTGATATCACAGTGAATGTATTGTTTAATGATTAAAAAACAAGTTTTGAATGAGTGTTAAACCTAATTGGAAAAAAGTTATCGACTTGGTGATTGTCCTCTTGACGGCTATCGCTTCTTTCATCGGAGGTAATGTGTCGGCTCAGAGTGGTTACAGGTTGACGGATTTGGTGAGCATGAGTAAGTAAAAAAAGTATTAACAAATTAAAATTTAGATTTATGGCAGTAAATTATGTAAAGGTTAAGAGAACTATCTCGACGGGTAATACTCCGGGAGAAAAATTTTTGGCTCGTTTGAGAAGAGGCAATGATGTGAGCATGAATCAGGTGGCTGAGGATATTGCGTATTCGACTACTTTGTCGCCAAGTGATACGCTTGCGGTATTGATGGCCTTGGAAAAGGTGATTGGTCGTTATGTGATGGACGGAAGAGCGGTGAAATTGGGCTATTTGGGTTCGTTCATTCCGCAGTTGTCGTCTAAGGCTGTGGCTTCTCCCGATGAGGTGGACGTGAATACGATTAAACGCTTCGGTTGCAGATTCTTCCCATCGACGGAGTTCAGACGCAACTTGGCTAAGACCTCTTTCATTGAATCCGATATGAGCGTCAAAGGCTTGGTCTCAGAGGAGTAGTTTAAGGGTTTAAGGTTAAGGAGTTTAAGGTTTAAGGTTTAATGTTTAAGGTGGGCTACGCAGGTGGAAGAGAAAACCCAACTGCGTAGCTTCTTACTCATAGCCCTTCCTACCTTCCACCCCTGCAAAAAAGTGTTCTTTGAAATATTGTTTGATTGGTTAATGAGAATTAAGGGTTGGTTAAATTCTCAACAGGGTAAACGGCAAGTCGTTTGATGTATGTCTCGTCGCCTTCGATTTTCCTTTTCAGACTTAAGTTTAATTCAAAGTATGGACAATCGATTGGTTGTGTAGCAGATAAGGGGTGATGAGGTGTTCCTTTGGTTTTGTATCTTATGCAAATATGATTGTTTCTAAAATCTTTTAGGTATATACATAGTTCGCAGTAACATGATTTTATGTTTCTATTAAAACAATGATATAAACCAAGTGTAGAGATTTCTCTTTTGTAATTATATTCTCCATTAAAATATACCATTGAAAGAACTGAATCTTGTTTTAGGCGGGATAATGAACCTTGAATGTCATTGCAATAGATTGTATCAGTGTATGATTTTCCACTTTTGTATAGTTTGAACCTATAAATCGGGATGCAAAGTTTTGAAATATATCTTTGTGGTTTGAAATTGTGAGGAGAGCCCGATAATGGATTTTGAGCAAGATTGAATAGTTCTTCGTCATTTGTTGCAGATATGTCAATGCTTCGGTAGGAGGGGTCGTAGGAAATTTCATGATAGTTTGATGAATTGATATTTATGATAATGCTATCCTTAGGCTTGTTTTCACGATATAGCAACAAATCTGTCTTTTTGTCTTGATTAGGAAGTTGTGCGTCTGTTTTACATTCATAACCTCTTGATTTTAACTCGTGCGTTTTTGGTTTGGATCTTGTGCAGTTTGTTTCAGAGAATAACGGACAATCTTTTTGAGAACAAGTATGCTTGTGTGGTATTTCTATTTCAAATTTATCGGATTTCTCAAATTTGTCATAGATAATAGCTTTGGCACTGTTACGCAGGTATAATTCATCCCTGCATTTAATATCGTTACTTTTATTGATGTGAACAAACGAATGTTCGCCATTAAGCATTTCTATACTGACTTCTTCCTCGCAAGACAAACAATAGTAGTCGTGATTAAACAAGTCAATGCTTTCGATATGTTTTAGATTGACAATCTTTCCGGTATCTTCTCTTGCAAATCTTCTAAGGATTGGTGGATCGCAGTAATTGTGATAGTCGTTTGTTTGATTGTAATAATGCTTTTTGTGATTGTGTTTTCGTTCTTCGGGATCTGAATATTTATGTTCTTTGTTGTAAATCCAAATACGATTCGTAGATTCCTCGATTAAGAATTGTTTTACTTTGTCCGGATCTTGTTCGCAACTATTTATGTCTATCTCAACGCACTCTATCTTTGCTAATATTATCTTTCCTTTTTTCTTTTGATCGACTGCGTGCGTTCTCTTGAA
>JAGBSA010000152.1 GCA_017632095.1 Bacteroidales bacterium
ATTAAAAGTAATTTTGGAAGTAGGGGAGTTGAATACTCTTTCTAACATAATGAAAGCTTCTTTGATTGCCTTAGAAAATGGAGCTGATTTCATAAAAACTTCAACAGGTAAAATAGCACAAGGAGCCGACATTTACTCTGTTTGTGTTATGTTATTGGCTTTAAGAAAACATTACTTCAAACAAGGAGTTTTGAAAGGTCTAAAAGTATCTGGTGGAATCAGAACTTGTTCTGAGGCTTTGCAATACAGACATTTATTCGATACTTTCATAAATAAAGAAATTAAAGATAACACCTATTTTCGTATAGGTTGCAGTCGTTTGTTTGAAAATATACAAGAGAAGATATTAAACATTAAATAGAAATAACAAAATTTAGATACAATGAAAGATTTACGTTCAAGATTAGCTCAATATCAAGAACCACAAAGGGTAAAAGACTTAGGGGTATATCCCTATTTTAGGGCTATAGAAAGCGAACAAGATACTGAGGTTACAATGAATGGAAAGAAAATATTGATGTTCGGTTCTAACAGTTACCTTGGTTTGACTAATCACCCTAAAATTAAGGAAGCTAGTATTGAAGCTATAAGAAAATATGGCACAGGTTGTGCTGGTTCTCCATTTCTTAACGGAACGTTAGATATACACGTAGAATTAGAAGAAAAACTTGCCAAATTCGTAGGCAAAGAAAAAGCAATAGTATATTCGACAGGCTTTCATACTAATATAGGTGTAATACCTACAATAGTGGGTAGGGGAGACCATATAATAGGTGATGAATTGAATCACGCTTCAATAGTTGAAGGACGTCGTCTTTCTTTTGCTTCCTATCATAAATACAAACATAATGATATGTCTTCTTTGGAATCTGTTTTGCAGAAGTTGCCTTACGAAAGCATAAAACTGATTGTATTAGATGGAGTCTTTTCAATGGAAGGAGATGTTGCTGATTTACCATCAGTAATTAAACTTTCAGAAAAATATAACGCCTCTGTGTATGTTGATGAAGCGCATAGCTTGGGAGTTTTTGGAGAAGGAGGACGAGGAATATGCAATCACTTTGGATTAACTGACAAAGTTGATTTGATAATGGGAACTTTCAGTAAATCATTGGCAACAATTGGTGGATTTATTGCAACAGATGCTGAAACGATTAACTATTTGAAACATCATTCTCGTTCATACATATTCTCAGCTTCTATTTCTCCTGCAGCAACAGCAAGTGTTATAGCCGCTTTAGATGTAATCAAACAAGAGCCTGAAAGATTGAAAAATCTATGGGAAATAACTAACTATTCTCTTTCGGCATTTCGTTCACTTGGCTTTGAGATAGGACCTACTGAAACACCGATTATACCTTTGTATATTAGGGATATGGATAAGACTTTTATAATTACACAGTAATTATATGAACAAGGAGTATTTGTAAATCCTGTTATTCCTCCTGCATGTTCTCCAAATGATACCCTGATACGTTTTTCTCTAATGGCAACTCACACAAAGGCACAAATTGATGAAGCAGTAGATAAGCTACATGCAATCTTCCGTAAATATGAAATAATAAAATAACAATAGAATATCATAATCATGAACGACCTAATCGTAAAAGAAGTAACCACAAGCAAGGAATTAAAACGTTTTTTCAAATTCCCCTATGAGTTATTCAAAAATGATAAAATGTGGGTACCATCTCTGTTGATTGATGAAAAGACTACGTTTAACAAAAAGAAGAATCCTTCTTTTGAGTTTTGCGATTGCAAAATCTTTATGGCTTTTAGAGGAAATAAAGCCGTAGGACGTATTGTAGGAATAATAAATAAGAAAGCCAATATCATTTGGAAAGAGAACAGAGTTAGATTTGGTTGGTTTGATTTCATAGATGATAAAGAAGTAAGCAAAGCTTTATTAGATGCAGTTATTGAATGGGGAAAAGAAAATAAGATGAAAGAGATTGTAGGGCCTATGGGCTTTACCGATATGGACAAAGAAGGAATGATGGTAGAGGGTTTCGAAGTGGATTGTCCTATGTCTTGTTATTACAATACTTCATATTATCCCGAGCATATGGACTATTTTTCCTACAAAAATGAAGTTGATTGGATTCAATACCAAATTCCGGCCAATCAACCAGTGCCTGATAAAGTTCATCGCATAAATGAAATGATACGAAACAAGTATTCATTGAAGATAGTTCAAGATATGAAAATGTCAGAAATAGCAAAGAGATATGGCTCAAAGCTATTTGACTCTATCAATGAATCTTTTTCTCACTTGTTTGGCTACGTTCCATTGAACGAAAGACAAAAACAATTTTACATCAATCAATATTTCCCTTTTTTAGATAAAAGACTTATCTGTTTGATTGTAGATAGTAATGACGATGTTGTAGCATTTGGTGTTTCTTTACCTTCGTTAAGTAAAGCGCTTCGCAAATGTAAAGGTAAGTTATTCCCATTTGGTTGGATTCATTTGTTGAAAGCATTGAGAAATTTCGAGAATATAGACCTTTATCTTAATGGAGTAAGACCTGAATGGCAAAATAAAGGAATACATTCTATTTATTATGCAGAAATGAATAAAAGTTATATCGCTCTTGGTGCAAAGATGGCAATTGCTAATCCACAATTGGAAACGAATAAAGCAGCTAATATTTGGGAAAAATACGATAGTCGTGTAGCTATAAGAAGAAGAGCGTATATTAAATCTATATAACAAATAGTATGAAAAAAGTTTTGGTAACCGGTGCAAGCGGTTTCATAGGAAGTACTCTTATAGATAGATTGCTAGAACTTGGAAATTACGATGTATATGCAGGAGTAAGGAGTAGTTCTAACAGAAAGTATTTGCAGAATCCTGATATAAAATTCATAGATATTGCATTTTCCAATGTAGAAAGATTGAAGGAACAATTGGAACAAGAAAATTTCGATTGTATATTTCATCTTGCAGGATTGACAAAGGCAAAGAGTCAAGAGGAATTTGATAAGGTTAATTTCGGATTTACGAAAAATCTTATCGATGCAATAGATCCGCAAATTACAAAGTTGATATTTTTCTCTTCTTTTGCAGCTCATGGACCGGGAGAGGAAGTTTCGTTCACTAAGGCTAAGGTTTCAGATGAGAATAAACCGAATACAGCTTATGGACGCTCGAAACTGAAAGCCGAAACTTATATTAACGAAAATTTTAAGGGCAAATATGTGATTCTTCGCCCAACTGGTGTGTATGGTCCACGTGAAACAGATTATTTTGTTTTCTTTCAAACGATTGATAATCACATAGAACCGTATCTAGGTTTCGTTTCACAACATCTAACTTTCGTTTACTCAAAAGATTTAGTGGAAGTATCTATTCAAGCCTTTGAAAGCGAGATCTCAAATAAGACTTACTTTGTTAGTGATGGGAATATGTATTTAGATTCTGAGTATGCGGCGATTTCTAAACAAGTGTTAGGAAGTTGGACTTTGAAATTAAAATTCCCTCTTTTTATTGTAAGATGGATTTCTTTGCTTTTGGATTCCGTAGGTCGTCTAATCGGTAAACAATTTACTTTGAACAAGGATAAATATTCAATCTTAGCAGCGCGCAACTGGGATTGTGATATTGAGGATTTGAAGAAAGATTTGAATTATGTGCCGAAGTATGATTTGCAAAAGGGGGTAGAGGAGACTATTGCTTGGTATAAGAAAGAAAAATGGCTGTAAGTTTAGATTTTCTTTTTGTTTGATTAAACAATGTTTTTGGTTTAGGTGTATTAGTATTTGAAAAGATGAAAATAAAACTTGATTTTAAGAAAATGAATCTTCGTTTTAGAAAATTGAATTCAAGAAAGGAGAGTGCTCTTTCTTCGTTTTGTAAAGGTTTTGTTTTTCTTTCGTTGATTTTAGTTTTAACAAGCTGTGGAGGTAATGCAGATACACAGTTGCAAAAACATAATGCAGATATGGAAATCGTACATCTAAACAAATCGGGCTTTGAAAAATTAATCAATACCGAAGATTTGCTTCAAGGGAAGTTTACTTACATGGGAGATAACCCTATTTTGATAGATTTTTATGCCACTTGGTGTGGACCATGTAGGGCATTGTCTCCAATTTTAGAAGATTTAGCAAAGGAATATAAGGATAGGATTGTAGTTTATAAAGTAGATGTCGATGTCGAACGAGATTTGGCAGCAATGTTATCTATTCGAAGTATTCCAACTCTTTTGTTTGTTAGTGCAAATGGGGAAATGAGAGTAGTGCAAGGAGGAATGTCAAAGATTGAATTGAAGAAAATAATAGATGAATTTTTGTTGAGATAATTCATTGTTGCTTTTTGAGTTTTCAGACTTTTCTAATTATGAATACAAATCTGTATTTTAATTAGAAAAGTCTGTTTTTCATTTTGTTGCATCTTTCTGTCACGTGAAACAAATCAATATTGTGTAATCCTGTTTCTTAGACTGAAATAATTTTCTTATCTTTGTGCTTCTAAAGAATAAAATGATAGAAAGCTATGGCAAAGGAACAAGATTTGGCAGCAGAAAAATTAGAGAAGTTAAAGGTGTTACAAGCAGCTATTTCCAAGATAGAAAAGAACTATGGCAAAGGTTCGATAATGAAATTGGGAGATAAGGCTGTTGAGGAGGTAGATACGATTTCCACAGGCTCGATTGCACTTGATTCAGCTTTGGGAGTAGGAGGTTTTCCTAAGGGAAGAATAATTGAAATCTATGGACCGGAGTCCTCAGGTAAAACAACATTGGCTATACATGCGATAGCAGAAAGTCAAAAGAACGGAGGATTGGCAGCTTTTATAGATGCTGAACATGCTTTCGACAGCAATTATGCAAAGAAACTTGGAGTTGATGTTGATAATCTTTATATTTCTCAGCCCGATAACGGAGAACAAGCTCTTGAAATAGCAGATAACCTTATCAGTTCCGGCGCTGTGGATATAATAGTCATTGACTCAGTTGCCGCACTTACTCCGAAGAGTGAAATAGATGGAGAAATGGGTGATAGTAAGATGGGACTTCACGCTCGTCTTATGAGTCAGGCATTGCGTAAAATGACAGCTACTATAAGCAAAACCAAGTGCTGTTGTATCTTTATCAATCAGTTGAGAGATAAAATAGGGGTTATGTTTGGTTCACCTGAAACAACAACAGGAGGAAACGCCCTTAAATTCTACTCCTCTATAAGATTAGACATAAGAAGAATTCAAGCTATAAAAGACGGAGAAAATAACATAGGAAACAGAGTAAGAGTTAAGATAGTTAAAAACAAAGTTGCTCCTCCTTTCCGTCAAGTTGAGTTTGACCTTTTGTTTGGTCAAGGAATCAGTAAAATGGGTGAGATGGTTGATATAGGAGTTGATGCAGGCATAATAAAGAAAAGCGGTTCTTGGTTCAGTTATGGAGAAACCAAACTTGGACAAGGACGCGAAGCTGTTAAGCAATTGTTGGCAGACAATCCTGAATTGCAAGAAGAAATCACCGCACAAATTAAAGAATATCTAACTCAACAAGAAGATTAAGCAACAAAGCAATAGTTTATTTCAGATTTGCTGTTTAATTCTTTTGAAAATGATTTTTTGAAATGAAGATAGCGTTATCTCAAATCAATACAAAGACAGCTGATTTCAAGAGAAATTGTGCCACAATAAAGGATTGCTTGTCAAAGACCAATTCTGATGTGCTTAATGTTTTCCCTGAATTGTCTCTTTCCGGTTCTCCGCTTAGGGATTTGACCTTTTATGAGAACTTATTTTCAGAAGGTATGAATTATGCCGAAGAATTGTGTGAAGAAAAGCGAGACTTTATTTTTGGACTTCCAATAAAAGAAGGTGAAAAGGCTTATAACGCTCTTGCTTTTGTCAAAAACGGAGAATTACAAGCTTTATCTACAAAACGTAATCTAACCGATTTTGATAGGGGATTTTGTGTTGGAAACGGTCTTGAATTGATTGAATACAACGGAAAGTCGATTGCATTTGGCTTTTTTGAAGACTTGGAAGAATTTGCTAAAACTTCCAAAAAAGCAGACTTGGTTATATGTTCTGCCAATACTGTTTTTGAAATAAGCAAACAACAAGAGATTTTACGCAAGGTTCAACCTATTGTACGCAAACTTGCTTGCCCTTTGGTAGTTGTAAATAGATGCGGAGCAGAAGGACGATTTGTATTCAACGGAGGAAGTTTCGTTTTGCAGGCTAACGGAAACATATCTGAGCAATTGTCATTTTTTGAAGAAGAAATAAAGGTTGTAGAGACTGAAAACCTACATAATTACGCTCAAAAGGCATTATCGAAAGTTGAAAAGCTACATGATGCTGCCGTTTTGGGAATAAGAGACTATTTCAATAAGAATGGAATAAAGAAAGCCGTGATTGGATTGTCAGGAGGTATAGATTCAGCATTGGTAGTTGTGCTTGCAGTTGAAGCATTGGGCAAAGAGAATGTAGTAGGTGTGCTTTTGCCGAGCGAATACTCCACTTCTCACAGCGTAAGCGATGCAAAAGCAAGTGCGGAGAACCTTCAAATTGAACATTACATCATTCCAATAAAAGAAAGCTTTAATTCAGTTCTTTCAGCTGTGCAACCAGTGTTTGCAGGACTTCCTTTCGGTTTGGCAGAAGAAAATATGCAATCGAGAATACGTCTTTCTATACTAATGGGAATAGCAAACAAAATAGGAGCAGGGCTTTTGAATACAACAAACAAAAGTGAAACAGCAGTAGGATATGGAACCCTTTATGGCGATACCTCAGGAGGAATCGGTGTAATAGGGGATATGTATAAGACAGAGGTGTGGGAATTGTCCAGATGGATAAATCGTAATGGTGAAATCATACCTGAAAATTCTATCACCAAAGCACCTTCTGCGGAATTGAGACCTGATCAAAAGGATACCGATAGTTTGCCAGATTATGACGTGCTTGACAGAATATTATATCTACATTTGGAACAACGTAAGAGTAAATCCGAAATAGTTTCAGAGGGATTCGATGAGCAGATAGTCGAAAAGGTATTGCGTTTGGTGAGAATAAACGAATGGAAAAGGCATCAAGTGGCACCAAGTTTGAAAGTGTCTTCGATGACATTTGGAATAGATAGAATAATGCCTATTTCCTAAGACAAATAGAAGCGGAATAAAAAAATACAACAAATAAAAACGATGAGTGAACAAATAAAACATGAATGCGGTATTGCAATGTTGCGATTGCTTAAACCGTTAGAATATTATCAAGAGAAGTATGGTAATGCTTGGGCTTTGAACCGTATGTATCTGTTAATGGAAAAACAACACAACAGAGGACAAGATGGAGCTGGTTTGGCTAATATAAAATTTGATACAAAGCCTGGAGAACAATACATAAACATTACTAAGAGCAATAGCTCAAAGCCTATACAAGATATCTTCAACGAAGCATTCAAAGATATTAAACAATTGCAAAAAGACTCACCAGAAAAGATGTGTGATGTTAATTGGGTAAAGCAGAATGCAAAGTTTACAGGCGAACTTTTCTTAGGACACCTTCGTTATGGAACATTTGGCAAAAACGAATTGGACAATCTGCATCCGTTTTTAAGAGAAAACAACTGGAAAACTCGCAATTTAGTTTTGGCAGGTAACTTTAACTTGACTAATATTGACGAAATGTTAGACAAATTAATCTCTTTGGGACAACATCCTGTCAAGGTAGCAGACGCAGCCATTATTTTGGAAAAGATAGGTAAGTTTTTAGATAGAGATGTTGAGAGATTGTTCCGAAAATACAAAGATCAAGGATTGCCAAATGTTGAAATTTCAGAGCGTATTGCAGAAGAATTAGACATACAAACGATATTAACATCTTCAGCTAAGAAATGGGACGGTGGATATGTGATGGCAGGTTTGATAGGACATGGAGATGCATTTGTGCTACGAGATGAGAATGGAATCAGACCTTGTTTCTACTATTGCAATGATGAAATTGCTGTTGTAGCATCAGAACGTCCTGTGATAATGACAACTTTCAATATTCCTTTGACAGATATAAAGGAATTGGAACCGGGAAATGCTATAATCATAAAGAAAAACGGAGAAATCTCAATCAAAGAAATAAAACAACCTACTCAAAAGCCTGCAAAATGTTCTTTCGAAAGAATTTACTTCTCTCGAGGAACTGATGCGGAGATATATGAAGAGCGAAAAGCACTTGGAAGATTGATTTGTCCTAGAGTCTTGGAAGCAATCAACCATGACATAAAAAACACCGTTATATCTTACATTCCAAACACTGCATCGGTAGCTTTTCAAGGTATGGCTGAGGCTTTCGCAAATTATGCGGACACTCAGAAGATGAAAGCGATACTTGAAAACAAGGAAAACTTGAATGAGGAACTTCTTAAGGAGATATTCTCTATCCATCCAAGAAGAGAATATATAGCAGTTAAGGATGTGAAACTTAGAACCTTCATTACAAACGATAGTGAGAGAGATGACATGGTTGCTCACGTGTATGACGTAACCTATGGGCAGGTTCGTGAATATGTAGATAACCTTGTGGTGATTGATGACAGCATTGTGAGAGGTACAACCTTGAAACAATCCATTGTAAGAATGCTTGACCGTTTGGGACCAAAGAAAATAGTAATTGCTTCTTCAGCTCCGCAAGTTCGTTACCCGGATTGCTATGGTATAGATATGTCTCGTATGGGTGAATTCATTGCTTTCCATGCTGCAATAGAGTTATTGAAAGAGAGAGGCAAGAGTGAGCTTATTGATGAGGTGTATCGTAAATCCAAAGCACAACAAGGAAAACCTAAAGAGGAGATTGTGAACTATGTTAAGGAGATTTACGCACCGTTTACCGACGAAGAAATCTCTAAAAAGATAACTGAGTTGGTTACTCCTAAGGATATAAACGCTGAAATCGAGATTGTGTACAACAACATAGAGGCTTTGCACACTGCATGCCCAAATAACACTGGTGATTGGTACTTTACAGGCGACTATCCGACACCTGGAGGAAACAAAGTGGTGAACCAAGCCTTTATAAACTACTACGAAGGCAACAACAATAGAGCTTATTAGTATTGAAAAGGCTCTTTGTAAAGAGTTGATTGATAAGTAAATATACTGAAACGGCATTCGAGTTAAACAGAATGCCGTTTTGTTTTTCTAAAATCAAGAGTTAGTTCTCGGAAACTTCGTTTTGAAAAATTGAATTCAAGAAAAAACGGAGCGAATCTTTGTTTTGATTCGCTCCGTTTTGATATTATGAGAATGTATCTTCGATAGCTATTAGTATGACTTAGCAAAGATAACTCTCTTGTTTGAAGGTTTTCCTGTAAGAATACATTTACCTTCTTCCTCTACTGCATCGAAAGGTATACAACGAATAGTTGCTTTGGTAAGTTCTTTAATCTTTTCTTCGGTTTCAGGTGTGCCGTCCCAGTGTGCTGAGATAAATCCACCTTCTTTTTCCAAGATTTCAACAAACTCTTCCCATGTGTCAGCTTTTCTTGTGTTTTCTTCGCGGAAAGCTTTAGCCTTTTCGAACAAATTGCGTTGTATTTCGTCTAAACGTTGTTCGATAATAGCAACTGCATCTTCTATTGCTATGGTTTCTTTTTCCAAAG
>JAGBSA010000153.1 GCA_017632095.1 Bacteroidales bacterium
AAAGCACACGTAAGTGCCTTAAAAGCAATCAATAAGAACTGCGGATTAGAGATATATAACGTTGGAACAGGCAGAGGATATTCCGTTTTAGAAGTTGTAAAAGCCTTTGAACAAGCCAACGATTTGAAAGTGGCTTACGAAATAAAAGAACGCCGTCCGGGAGATATTGCAGAATGTTATTGCAATCCTCAAAAGATTGAAAAAGAATTGGGTTGGAAAGCCGAAAACGATTTGGAAGATATGTGCCGCGACTCTTGGAATTGGCAAAAAAACAATCCTGAGGGATACGAAGGATAGTTGAAATCTCTCTTAGTTAAGAGAGATATTAGATACAAAACCAAGAAGCGTACAAGAGTTTATCAAAACTTCTTGTACGCTTCTTGGTTTTTTTGCAATAAAGGTTTGATAAAATTAAAATTATTTTGCATCAAACAAAGACTTCCAATCACTCGGAGCATCGGTTAGAATTCCACCTCGCACAGCATACACAAGCCACCCAAACACAGAATCGATTTTAATTTTGTTTTCTTTGGTAATTTTTGCGTGTGTTCCGTCGGGAGTTTTATAAACAACACCGTTTATTTTAACACCGTCTATTCCGTATTTCGTTGATTTTGGCAATAATTCGTCTATATTATCTCCCTGTTCTGCCTTGATGAACGCCTTAGTCTCGCTTTCGTTTGTTATTTTTGTGTTTTGACACAATAAATACAAAACAATAAATACAAAACATAATATTCCGAACATTGCTCCGGAAACTAAAACTTTCTTGTTTCCCGTAATCATTGAACTTACAATCAAGACAGCTACTAAAAAAGCTGTTGCATCTACCAAATATCCGAAATTGAAATCTTTTACTTTGTTCATACCATATTAAAGGCTATTTCTTTATTTTATTTCTTGCACAAGTAACAAGGAGAATTGAGAGGCAAAGGCTTCCAAGAAAACGAAAATTGATTCTTGCTTTCGTCTCACTGTTTCTTTGTTTCAAACTTTGTTCTTTCAGTTTTTTGAATAAATAACTCTTCGTTTTGATTTTCCAAAATCAAGAGTTAGAAAATTGTTTTCAAGATTTATTTTCCCGAAACGAAGAATTGCTCTTTGCTTTGTTTTTTCTTGTTGCGTTTTCTTTTCCAATGAATAATTTTGTCAAACGGTATAAAAAACGTACTTTTGCAATAAAATAGCCTAAGTGGGGCAAAGATTATTTTGATTGCTATGGACAACGAAAAAAATATAATAGATAGCGTAACGAATGACCAATATAAATATGGCTTTGTTACAGATATTGAAACGGATTTAATAGAGAAGGGCTTGAGTGAGGAGGTTGTGTGTAGGATTTCCGAATTGAAAGGAGAGCCTGAGTGGTTGAAGGAATTCCGATTGAAGGCTTATCGTCGTTTTTTGAAGATGAAGATGCCTGATTGGGCACATCTGAATATCCCTCCTATAGATTTGCAGGACATAATCTACTATGCTGCTCCTAAACAAAAGAAACAGTTGAATAGTCTCGATGAAGTGGACCCTACTTTGCTGGATACGTTCAACAAGTTAGGAATTTCTTTGGACGAACAAAAGCGTTTGACAGGTGTAGCGGTAGATGCGGTTATGGACTCGGTGAGTGTGAAAACCACATTTCAAGATACGTTGAAGAAAGCCGGCGTTATATTCTGCTCATTCAGCGAGGCTGTTAAGGAATATCCCGAATTAGTAAAACAATATTTGGGAAGCGTTGTGCCAGCCGGGGATAACTATTTCGCAGCTCTCAATTCGGCTGTTTTTTCCGACGGAAGCTTGTGCTATATTCCTAAAGGGGTGCGTTGTCCTATGGAGTTATCGACTTATTTCAGAATAAACGCAGGAGGAACCGGTCAGTTCGAACGTACACTTATTGTTGCAGATCAAGGAAGTTACGTTTCATATATGGAAGGCTGTACAGCACCGCAACGAGATGAGAATCAATTGCACGCAGCCATTGTTGAAATTGTCGTAATGCAAGACGCAGAGGTGAAATATTCAACAGTGCAGAATTGGTATCCGGGAGATAAAGACGGCAAAGGCGGTATATATAATTTCGTTACAAAACGCGGAATCTGCAAAGGAAATAATGCCAAACTATCTTGGACACAAGTCGAAACAGGTTCTGCAATCACATGGAAATATCCAAGTTGCATATTGCAAGGAGACAATACCGTAGGTGAGTTTTACTCGATTGCCGTTACCAACAACATGCA
>JAGBSA010000154.1 GCA_017632095.1 Bacteroidales bacterium
ATACAACTCAACATCCTTAAATTCATTCTTCCTGCAAATCCATTCTTTCAAAGTTGCAGTATGAACAAAGCCACAAGATGCGAAAAGTTTTTTGCTCTCTAAATTATCCGAAGCAACGAAAGCATACAACTGATTCAGGTTGTAAATCCTCGAAACATAATCGCAAAGCAATGCGACAGCCTTTCGGGCATACCCTTTCCTGCGTTCCGATTCGCAGATGAAGATTCCCACAGCCGCTTTCGAGTCTCTGAAGTCGAAATCATAAAGATCCACACAGCCGAGAGTAACAATCATATCTTCCGAACAGGCATCCAACATCAGCCGCATTTGTTTCGCAACCTCCAAAGGCTCGTTTTGCGAAGTCAGAACGTAGTTCTCCAAAGCATATCTCGAAAACGGACGCATCGTATTCCCGCTCTCCCAAAGCGAAATCTCGTTCTCCCATTCGTAAAACAAGTCCGCATCCGACAAATCGACCGCTCGCAACTTCAACTCCATATCTTTTTTATTTGCAAAGGTAATACAAAATAAGCAATTGACGATAGGCTAAATTAAGTCTTTGTTTCGCTCATTCTAAAACACCGTTTTAATTTTCTGAAACTTGAAATCGATTTTCTAAAACGAAGATTTATCTGAGCGAAACAAAGAAAGATAAAATCATTTCGTCATTTTTTTGTTTTTAACTCAAAAAACCAAATTATTTATGTAACTTTGCGCATTATTTATCACAAAGAACGAAATTATTAAAATTAAACAAGATATAGCAATGATTAAGAAATTAGATGAAATTATCGAAGCTGTAAAAGTAAAAGGTAAAAAACGCTTAGTTGCAGCTTATGCAAACGATTCACACACTATTGGAGCTGCTTCAATGGCAATGGATTTGGGAATTGTAGATGCAACATTGGTTGGTGACATTGACACAATTAAATCTGTTTGTGAGAAAGAAAACATTGACGTAAACAAGTTTAACCTTGTTCAAGAAGCCAATGAACAAGCAGCAGCAAACAAAGCCGTTGAATTAATCAACGCAGGCGAAGGCGACATATTGATGAAAGGACTTTGCTCAACCGATAAATACATGAGAGCAATCCTTAATAAAGAAAAAGGATTGATGCCGGGAGGAAAACCGGTTCTTTCACACGTAACAGTATTTGAAGTACCTACTTACCACAAACTTCTTATCACATCTGACGTTGCAGTAATCCCGGCACCGGATTTCAAACAAAAAACAGCAATCACTCAATATGTAATCAACACAGCAAAGACTTTGGGAATCGAAACACCAAAAGTAGCTATGATTGCACCAACTGAACAAATGTCAGTAGGTATTCCATCATGTGTAGATGCAGCTCTTATTGCAGCAATGGGCAACCGTGGTCAAATCAAAGGAGCAATCATCGATGGACCTTTGGCATTAGACGTAGCCATAGACAAAGAATCAGCAGAAATAAAGAAACTAAAAGGCGAAGTAGCCGGCGATGCAGACTGCTTAGTATGGCCAAACATCGAATCAGGAAACGTATTCTACAAATCATGCACTAAATTTGCGATAGCAGAATTAGCAGCTATGGTAGTAGGAGCAAAAGTTCCTTGTGTATTGTCTTCACGTGGCGACAGCACAAAAACAAAGATGTACTCAATAGCACTTGCTGCACTTTCATGTAAGTAATTCAACAAAGTATATCAATACATAAAAAAAACCTTGAAGCCGTTTCACTTCAAGGTTTTTTCTATATATTAAATTAAAATCAAAATAAGAAATGGAGAATTGGTCAAACAGCCTACCCTTTGTAGCCATTACAGTAAGCGATAAAGAAGGTAAAATTGTGGACATGAACGAAAGAAGTGCCGTAACTTTCTCCAAAGACGGAGGAAAAGAACTTATAGGCAAATCACTCTTCGACTGCCACCCTCAAAGAGCCATAGAAATAATCAACAAGTTGATGACAAACGAAGAAGTCAATGCTTACACCATCGAAAAAGAAGGATTAAAAAAACTAATCTACCAAACACCGTGGTACGACAACAAAGGAGAATTTGCCGGATTAGTCGAAATGTCAATCGTACTTCCCGAAAACATGCCGCACTACGTCAGAACACCGAAAAAAGATTAAGCACCGCTTCAGCAAATTAAAATAAAATAGAAATAATTGCGTTTTACAACAAAACAAAATAAGCTATGAAGAAAATATTTGTAGGAATGTTAGTATTAACAGCACTAAGCATTATCTTAGAATCTTGTTCACACAAAACATGTGACGCATATTCTTCTGCACATCGTTACAGCAGAGAAATATTAAGATAATACATTCCCAAAAGAACGACAAAAGCGTGTTTCAAATCGAGACACGCTTTATTTTTTTTCAAAAATCACCATTTTTGGGTATTACTCAAACAAAAATAAAAGCCTAATTTTGCAATCCGAAACAAAAGAAAAAAAACACAAAATGAGAAAGCACAAAATCATTACCGGCATCTGTTTAATCCTTATGATGCTTTACACCCAACCAACCTTTTCACAACACATCGATAAGATAAGAATCGAAGGCCACATCTTCGACAAAAAAACGCAAGAGCCTGTAGCCTACGCCTCAGTCGGCATAGAAAACACCCACAACGGCACAACCACAGACGAAAACGGCGACTTCTATTTCCGAGGTTTGAAATCGGGAAAATACACCCTGCTTATCAGTTGCGTAGGATACAAAAGCACAAAATACGAACTTGAAGTAATACGCAACAACGTAGGACACGCACACATCTACCTTGAACCCGAAGTAATGAAACTAGGAGAAGTCGTAGTCTCAGCAAACCGCAACGAAACCAATCGAAAAGAAGCACCCGTAGTAGTAAGTGTTATGACAGCAGAACAATTTGACAAAAACAACGCACAAGACCTTGTACAAACCTTAGGCTTTCAGAGCGGAGTGAGAGTAGAATACAGCTGTCAGAATTGCGGCTTTCCACAAGTCAGAATCAACGGACTTGATGGACCATACACACAATTATTGATGAATTCCAAACCCATAATGAGTGCACTCAGCGGAGTGTATGGCTTAGAACAAATACCTGTGAACATGGTAGAAAGAGTAGAAGTGGTGAAAGGAGGAGGCTCAGCCCTATTCGGAGCAAATGCCATTGCCGGAACAATCAACATCATTACCAAAGAGCCTTCCACACCATCACTCTCAGTAGGTACGGACATACAATCAATAGATGGCACCTACGCACAAAACTTCAATGCCAACGGAGCAATACTTAGCAAAGACAGACGCTTTGGAGCATCATTCTATCAAACGGTTCGCAAACGTAACCCTTACGATAGAGATAAAGACGGTTTCTCTGAAATCGGCGAATTGAACAATCACTCCTTCGGAACCAAGCTATTTTACAACATAAATTCGAAAAACAAAATCAACATAGAATATCACACCACCAACGAGCACCGAAGAGGAGGCAATAAGTTCGACCTACAACCGCACAACAGCGATATATGCGAAATGACAGACCATTTGATAAACGCAATAACAGCAAATTACGACTATATATCCAACAATGGCAAACACCGACTAAACCTTTACACCTCAGCACAGCAAATCGACCGCGACTCCTACTACGGTTCACACCAAGATCCCAACGCCTACGGAACGACAAGCGACCTTACCTACCTTGCAGGAGCCATGGCAAACCACCAAATCGACAAACTGCTGTTCGCACCCGCAGCAATAACCTACGGAATCGAATACAACCAAAACTCATTAGACGACCAAGTAACCGCATACAATATATATATAAAACAAAACACCAACATATTTGGCGGCTACTTACAATCAGAATGGACAAGCAAACTTTTCAACCTGCTGATCGGTGCAAGGCTTGACAAACACAACCTATTGGAAAACCCAATCTTTGTACCGCGAATCAACATCCTTTACAAACCGACAACAAACCTTCAAGTCAGAGCAAGCTACTCAAGCGGCTACAGAGCACCACAAGCCTACGAAGAAGACTTTCACATCACCCAAGTTGGCGGATTAAGCCTTAGAACCGTACTTGCCGACAATCTGAAACCCGAATACTCAAACAGCTTCGCCCTATCGGCAGACTACTACTGTCAAATCGGCGACAACTGGCAAGGAAACATACTCTTGGAAGGATTCTACACCATATTAGACGATGTATTCGCCATAAGAGAAATCGCAACCGACGCTTTAACACAAACCATCTACCAAGAAAGATACAACGCATCAGGAGCCACCGTTGCCGGAGCAAGCCTCACAGCCAAAGCAGCCTACAAAGACATCTTCACCCTTTCTTTGGGCTACACCCTTCAATCGAGCAAATATCACCAAACAGAATATTGGTCAGACGATGCAAGCGTTGAAGGCACCAAACACATACTTAAGAGTCCCGACGATTACGGCTACCTTGGCATAGACCTGAAAGCAATCGACAATCTGAACATAAACCTCAGCGGAATCTACACAGGCAAGATGAGAGTGGCACACTACGCAGGCTATATCAAATACGACCGTTTGGAAACAACCGACAGATTTTTCGATCTCAACCTTGCAATAAGCTACGACTTCAAAGCAGGAAACGCAACCACCATTCAAGCAAAATTAGGCGTCAATAACATCTTCGACAGCTTCCAAAAAGACTTGGACAAAGGCATCAACCGAGACGCAGGCTACATCTACGGACCGACAAACCCAAGAACCATATACGCAGGGCTGAAATTCAAACTCAACTAAGCACACAAACCAAAGCCCAAAAGCACGTCCGGCACACATATCGGTTAGTGATATCAGCATTATCGCTAACCGATACTGCCATTATCAGTAAGTGATAATACCATTA